>CAZHYX010000028.1:0-15823 GCA_964536675.1 uncultured Flavobacteriaceae bacterium | reverse complement strand
AACAATCGATGACTGTTTGTGATGAATTAGATTGAGGAAAAACCCTATTATCAGCTTCAATTTTTAAAGGCACACCTCTTTCTTCAAACCATTGCATGGTATCACCAGTCATAAATTGATAAAACGGACCTAATAATTCTTTATTTCCTCTAGGGTAGAATTCTGTCAATTCTTTTGGATCAAAGCAAGCATGCGTAACATTACATCTGCCACCACCGGAAACCTTCACTTTTTGTAAAACTTGGTTGCCTTTTTCAAGTATGATAATTTCTGTATCAGGATTTTGCTCTGCACAAGTAATAGCTGCAAAAAAACCCGCTGCACCACCACCGATTATGATTATTTTTTTCATTTGTTTCTTAAACCTAACAGGTTTTAAAAACCTGTTAGGTCTGGTTTAATATCATTTGTTCATAAGTAAAGAGGATGTTAAAACCTTTACTTTTAAAGTAATTTGTCGTATCATCATTACCTGTCGCTAATATAAAATCACCGCCCCAAGCTCCTAAACTTTTTGTTTGCCCAAAATAATCTGAAAACAATTGCTGTTGAATGGGTTTTTGCTGAATTAATTTAGAAATAATAGTTTCATGTTCTGTTAGTAATTTTCCAAAATCAGTTAATGAATTACAAGTACTTATTTGTTGTGTGAATTGTGAAATTTCATCCACAATAGTGTTATTATTCTTGTTGTATTTTTTGTAAGTAGCTATTCCTTCACGGCTATTTTGCTTTTTATTGAGATAAACAAAATAGAGTTGATTTTTAAATGTCGGGTTAAAATCAAGTGCTTCAACTAAAGGTCTTTTGTTTTTTAATTGATAAATAATTGGACTGTCATTCTGTGCACAAGCAATATCGTAACCGCTACCACCAAAAGTATTGAACTGTAATTGAAATGCATCCACTTTAGCCCATTGTGCGATATTATTTATTAATGTAGAGGAAGAACCTAGCCCCCAATCTCTTGGGAAAGTAAGTTTAGACTTTATATAATAACCTTGTTGATTCGAAAGAAATGTTGAATTCAATTTTTTAGCTTCAAACAGTATGTTTTGAAGATTTTCAGCTAGTGAATCATTTCCTCCATCACTTGCAGTGTCAAAAGTTGCACTTATAATTCTTAATCGTGGAAGGTCAAATTCTACTTGAAGCCATAGTTGATCTTTATCGGTATAACTTTCCCAAATAAGTTCCCCTCCTAACCTCCCAGAAGGGGAGGGATTAACAGATAAGTTTTGTCCGTATTTAGTAGGAATTGCCAATGCCTCAGCTCCGTCAAGAACAACATATTCTCCAGTGAGTAATAACTTTCCGTTGCTGTAAAAAGATTGCATTAGGTTCTATTTCTATTATAGATCGGTAAAAATAAGAATGATAATCCACCAAATAGTAATACCATCAGTGTTTGTGCAGTCCACATAATCCAACCAAAAGCTTTAGCGGCATTATCATCAATATTATATAAAATTAATGCTCCAGCTACAAAAACAGGATATGTACCTAAACCGCCATTGGTTAATGCCATACTTAATGCACCAATTACAAAACCAACAATGATAGCTTCAAAAGGTAGATTTGTAGTTTCAGGTAAAGCAAAAGTAACGGCATAAAACATCAATACATACATTGCCCAGATAAATACAGTATGAAATATAAAAGCCCACTTTTTTTTCATTTTTAAAACACTGAGAGCGCCTTCTAATAATCCGTTTACAAATATTTTTACCTTTACTAAAAATCCTTTTTGAGCTCTTTGTAATAATTTAAATATTAAAAGCCCTAAACCTCCTAGTAAAATTAAGAAAACAATAGTTGTAAACTTGTTTGAATTACCGCCTTTAAAAATATAACCTTTAATTAAATCAGCTTGCAAAACAAAAGCAAGAGCAATAATAGAGAATAGCATAATTACATCAGCAACTCTCTCGGCAATAATAGTGCCTATAGCTTTTTCAAAAGGAATTTTTTCATATTTTGAAATGGCAGTACCTCTGGCGACATCACCAGCCCTAGGAATCGCTAAATTAACTAAATAAGAAATTAAAACGGTCATTGTACTATTGGCAAATTTTGGTTTATAACCAAGAGGTTGTAATAAAAATTGCCAACGATACGCTCTTGATAAATGACTTAAAATACCAAAAAATAGGGATAATATAACCCACCAATAATTAGCTGATTTAAAAGAACTTATGATGTCTGTTTTGTCTTGTAAAGAAAGTTTTGATAAAAAATACCAAATTAAAAAAACTCCCAAAGTAATTGGAAGTATAATAAATAAGGTTTTTTTAATTTTTTTATTCATAAATATAGACCATTATAAATTTAAATGAAGGTAAAATTAACCTACTAAGGTGTTAGTTAATTCATCTGGGAAAACTACCGACGGGTTGAATTTTTTAGCTTTTTCAAAATCCATTACAGCATAAGAAAATATAATAATATCACCTTTTGCTACTTTTCTGGCAGCTGCTCCATTCAGAATAATTTCCCCTTTAATAACATACGTCTCTAAACGTTCGCCATTGGTAACGTTTACTATTTGAACTTTTTCGCCTTCAATTAAATTAGACGCTTCCATTAATACTATATCAATGGTAATACTACCTATAATAATTTAAATCAGCACCCGTTACAGATACTCTATGTATTTTGATTTTGACGTGGCAAAAATAATCAATTTAATCTGATATTATCTATCAATCTAACATTTCCGGTAAAAACAGCGATAAAGCCTCTAAAGTTAGAATCTTTTCTTTTTCTTTTAGCTGATTTTAGCGTTTTTTCATTTGCAATTTCAAAATACTCTAAGTTTAAAATTGCGTTTTTTTCAAATTCGTTTTCGACCCATCTAATCACTTCAAAAATAGAGTTTTCTTTAAATTTTACTTTAGCTTTTTTTAAAGTTTTATAAATAAAAGGTGCTTCTCTTCTTTGAATTTCAGTAAGTCTAACATTACGAGAACTCATTGCCAAACCATCATTTTCTCTAAATATTTTACAACCTATAATTTGAGTAAGAATGTTATGCTTCTCTACTAACTTTTTAATAATTTGCAATTGCTGAAAATCTTTTTCACCAAAATAAGCTTTATCCGGTTTAACGATTTCAAATAACCTTTTAACGATAGTACCTACACCATCAAAATGGCCTTTTCTGTATTTACCTTCCATTTGAAATTCTAGCCCATCAAAATCAAAATGAGAAGCAATAGTATTGCCATTATAAATTTCATCTACAGAAGGTACAAATACAACATCACAATTTACAGTTCTTAGTAATGCTAGATCTTTTTCTAATGTTTTTGGATAATTGACTAAATCTTCTTTTTTGTCAAATTGAGTAGGGTTTACAAAAATACTTACTACAATAATTTTATTTTCTGTACTGGCTTTTTTAATTAAAGATAAATGACCTTTATGTAAAGCACCCATAGTAGGTACGAAACCTATTGAAGCGGCACTTTTTATTTTTGTTAAACTCTCTTGTAAAGATTTGTTTTTATAGAAAATCTTCATTTAAATAGATGTTATAATAGTGTTAAAAGCACGTAAACTTAATATTTAAAGTTTAAATCTAAGTAAAAATTCGTAATTTTGCATATTCTTAATTATAGATGGATTTATGAAAGATAAGAGAATATTGTATGTATCCTCTGAGGTAGTCCCTTATTTACCGGAAACAGAAACATCCAGTACTTCATTTGAGGTAGCTAGAAAAATGCATAATAGCGGAGCGCAAACCCGTATTTTTATGCCTAGATTTGGTGTCATTAATGAACGTAGACATCAATTACATGAAGTGATTCGTTTATCAGGGATGAATTTGATAATCAATGATATGGATATGCCTTTGATTATTAAAGTAGCCTCAATACCTAAAGAAAGAATGCAAGTGTATTTCATTGATAATGATGAATACTTTAAACGCAAAGCATTGTATACAGATGAGGATGGAAAGCTATTTGAAGATAATGATGAGCGCACTATATTTTTTGCTAAAGGAGTGGTTGAAACTGTAAAAAAACTCAATTGGTCACCTGATATTATTCATGTACATGGTTGGATGGCGTCATTACTACCATTATATCTTAGAGAATATTATAAAAATGATTCCTTGTTTTCAGATAGTAAAATAGTTACTTCCATTTATAATAATGGTTTTGAAGGCACTATAGGGAATAGTTTAGTAGAAAAAATAAAATATGATGCAATATCAGAAGATAAGTTAAATTCCCTATCAACAGCAAGTCATACCAACCTTATAAAAATTGCTATAGAAAATTCAGATGCCGTAATAAAAGGAAGTGAAAATATTCCTGAAGAAATTGAACAACATATCGGTAAAAATAAAATCCCTGTTTTAGAATTTCAATCAGCCGAAGATTACAAAGAGGCATATTCCAACTTTTACCTTACCAAAGTTTTATAAAAATAATAATAAAATAATTTTATATTTATGATAATAAAAATTGTAAAAAGTATGAAATATATTGGGTTGTTTACACTTATTTTAATTAGTGTAATAGCTTGTGAAAGAGACTTTGAAAATATTGGTGTCGGATTGGTTGATAATAACCAATTTACAGGTAAAGATACAACTTATAGCGTTAGAGCTTACAATAAAAATATCGATTCATCAAGGGTTGATGGTATTCCCGAGTATTTGTTAGGTATTTTTAATGATGAAAATTTCGGATTTATCAAAACATCATTTGTAAGTCAATTGAGTTTGCCTAGTTCAATTGATTTTGGTGATAAAGTATCTATAGATGCCGTAATATTAGATATACCATATTATTCCACAAAAGAAGAAGACAATAGTGATGGGAAACCAAATTTTAGATTAGATTCAGTTTTTGGAAATCAAGATACTGAATATTACGTTTCAGTTTATGAGTCAGGAACGTTCATGAATGTTTTAGATCCGTTAGACCCTACTAAAGGAAAAAAATACTATTCTAATGCACTTTATAATAAAAAAACACTATTGCATTCTAAATTATTTATTCCTGACAGAAATGATACAGTATTATATGTAGATAGAAGGTTTTTAGATGATGATATAAATACAGTTGATGATATTGATACTATAAAAACTGATATTGTTGCACCTTCAATTAAATTTTCATTAGACACGCTTTTTTTTAGAAATAATTTCATCAATCAACAAAGTTCTGGTGTATTTGATTCAGGAGAAAGATTTATAGATTTTTTTAGAGGAATTATTATTGAAGCTGAAGAACATCTTATCAAAGAAGGTTCGTTAATGGCATTAGCGATGACTGATGCTAACCTGAGAATATATTATACAAATACAATTTTAACTGATGAGGTTGAAGGTATAGATTTAAACGGAGATGGCGATACAGTTGATACTGATGTACCTGTAAGAACAAAACAAACAATGATTTTTCCTATAGCTGGTCTTAGAGCAAATCAATATACGAGAGACTACTCAACGTCAACAGCTCTTATAAATAATCGCTTTATTAATCCAGATTCTATTAATGGTGAAGATAAGTTATATATTCAAGGAGCTTCAGGCTCAATGGGTATTGTTGAGTTACTTCTCAATGAAGATGATCTAAATGAAATGAGAAGTAATAATTGGCTCATTAATGAAGCTAATCTTACATTTTATTTAGATGATCTTGAACAAACAAATGTACCTGATCAATTGTTGTTATATAATTATGACCATAACTCTCAGATATTGGATGTTATTACAGAAGCTCAAGTTTCTGGTATAGGAGGGACTTTAGAAAGAGATGAAGACAATAAACCCATAAAGTATAAGTTTAGAATTACAGATTATATTTCTGAATTTTTAAAATCAGATGATGAAAAGCCGGTTAAGTTTGGACTTAAAGTATTTCATTCAACTGACGTACCTATAGCAATAGCAGATACAATTGTTGATGATTTTAGTTGGATAGCTAAGGGCGTTGTATTAAATGGTAATACTTTTGTGGGTGATAAAAAATTAAAATTAGAAATTTTCTATACAATCAATAACGAATAATACTAATTTGATTACCAAATTAGTATAAAACCAAAAAACAATTGCTATGTGTGGTATTACAGGTTATATTGGATATAGAGATGCTTATCCAATTATTATGAATGGTTTACAGCGTCTAGAATATAGAGGTTATGATAGTGCCGGAATCGTGCTTTTTGACGGTAACCAAATCAATCTTTCAAAAACAAAAGGTAAAGTTAGTGACCTAGTTAAAAGAGTTGATTCAGAAATATCAAAAGAAGGAAATTTAGGAATAGGCCATACACGTTGGGCAACACACGGAGTGCCCAATGATGTCAATTCTCACCCACATACTTCACAATCAGGAAATTTAGTAATTGTTCATAACGGAATCATTGAGAATTATGATACTATAAAAAAAGAGTTAATCAATCGAGGATATACTTTTAATAGTGATACTGATACAGAAGTGTTAATTAATTTGATAGAAGAAGTAAAAAAACAAAATAATGTTAAGCTAGGAAAAGCAGTTCAAATTGCTTTGAATGAAGTTGTAGGAGCTTATGCGATTGCTGTTTTTGATAAAACAAAACCCGATGAAATAGTTGTTGCCAAGCTAGGAAGCCCAATTGCTATAGGAATTGGTAGTGATAACTCAGAATTTTTTATTGCCTCTGACGCTTCTCCATTTCTTGAATATACAAAAGATGCTATTTATCTAGAAGATGGGGAAATGGCAATTATTAAAGTAGGAAGAGATATTAATATAAGAAAGATTCAAGACGATTCAATAGTTGATGCAAATGTTCAAGAATTACAAATGAACCTTGAACAGATAGAAAAGGGAGGATATGAGCATTTTATGTTAAAGGAAATTTATGAACAACCAAGAGCTATTACTGATACCTATAGAGGTAGACTTTTAAGAAATGAAGGAATTATTAAAATGGCTGGTGTTGAAGATAATATGAAAAGATTTTTAAATGCAGATCGTATTATTATTGTTGCCTGTGGCACTTCATGGCATGCAGGTTTAGTAGCTGAATATCTTTTTGAAGAATTTGCTAGAATTCCGGTTGAAGTAGAATATGCTTCAGAATTTAGATATCGAAACCCTATTATTACTGAAAAGGATATTGTTATAGCCATTTCTCAATCAGGTGAAACGGCAGATACATTGGCAGCTATTAAATTGGCAAAGTCAAAGGGGGCTTTTGTTTTCGGAGTTTGTAATGTAGTTGGGTCATCTATTGCTCGAGAAACAGATGCAGGAGCATACACCCATGCAGGCCCTGAAATAGGAGTTGCTTCAACAAAAGCATTTACAACACAAATTACCGTATTAAGTTTAATTGCTTTGCGTTTAGCAAGAGCTAAAGGTACTATGTCAAGCTCAGATTATCGTTATCATTTACACGAGCTAGAATTAATTCCTAAAAAAGTAGAGGCTTTGTTAGGTATTGATGAACAAGTAAAAGAGATAGCGAATGTTTATAAAGATGTATCTAATTTTTTATATTTGGGTAGAGGGTTTAATTTCCCTGTTGCCTTAGAAGGCGCTTTAAAACTAAAAGAAATTTCTTATATCCATGCAGAAGGATATCCTGCAGCTGAGATGAAATATGGTCCGATTGCTTTGATTGATGAAAATATGCCAATTGTGGTTATTGCTACTAAGAAAGGACATTATGAAAAAGTGGTAAGTAATATTCAAGAAATAAAATCGCGTAAAGGTCAAATTATAGCTGTAGTTACAGAAGGAGACACAATAGTTAAAGAAATAGCTGATTATGTAATTGAAATACCAGAAACAGAAGAAGCTTTTACGCCATTATTAACGACAATTCCTTTACAATTATTGTCATATCATATAGCTGTGATGCGTGGTTGTAACGTTGACCAACCAAGAAATTTAGCAAAATCTGTTACAGTAGAATAGGCGCTAAAACAAATTCTTTATTCACTTTCCATTAAATTCACTCATGGTATTTGCCAAACCTGAAGTGCCAAAAGATTTGATAATCGCGCAGGCTTTTTCTAATCTTTCCAAGAGTTTTGATCTTTCGTCATCATTCCATTTTCCTAACACATAATCCGTTTGTTTTCCTTTTTTAAACTCGTCACTAACACCAAATCTAAAACGGGGATAATTTTGTGTGTTCAAAACAGTATTAATATCCTTTAAACCATTATGCCCACCGTCACTACCTTTAGCTTTTAAGCGGATGGTTCCGAAAGGAATATTTAAATCATCACAAATAATAAGTGTATTATCTAAAGAAATTCTTTCTTTTGTTTGCCAATATTTTACTGATTTTCCACTCAAATTCATATAAGTTGAAGGCTTTAATAAAATAAATGTTCTGCCTTTAAATCTGAATTTTGTAATGGCTCCTAACTTTTGACTTTCAAAAGTTATATTCTCTTTAAGAGCTAATTCATCTAAAATCTTAAAACCAATATTGTGTCTGGTATTATTGTATTCTACACCAATATTTCCGAGTCCAACTATCAAGTATTTTTTCATAATATCAGTTGTATCTTTTTGAAAGTTAAAAAAAGATTTTAATTGAGAAAAAAAGTTCATCAGGTAAAAATAAAAAAAGCTCCGCGAAAGCGAAGCTCTTTTTAATAAATTTTATAAAGGATAATTATCCTTTAGCATCACCCTCAGTTGTAGGAGCTTTATCGCCACCTTCTGTTGCAGGTTTACCACCTTCTGCAGTTCCTTCTTCACCTTCTACGCCTTCTTCACCTTCCTCTTCTTCAACTTCATCAACTATTGCAGCACGTGCCATTCTTACTTGTACAATTACCATTTGGTCAGAATGTAAAATTGAATATGCATTATCTTTTATATCTTCAACAAATATTTTATCTCCAATTTTTAATTTAGAAATATCTGCATTGATAAAATCAGGTAAGTCAGCCGGTAAAGCTTTTACTCTTAATCTACGATTAGGAAAACGTAATACACCGCCATTCAGTACGCCAGGGGCATTACCAAGTAATTTTACTGGAATATTCATAGAAATTTCCTTGTCATCAAATAATTGATAAAAGTCAATATGTAAAATTTTATCAGTTACCGGATGGAACTGAATATCTTGTAAAATAGCATTTAACTTATCACCATTTTCTAGTTCAATAGTTGCAGTATAAACATTTGGAGTGTACACCAAGTTTTTGAACGATAATTCATCAGCCGAAAAGTGAATTGATTTGCCTCCTCCGTATAATACGCAAGGAACCTTTCCAGCATTACGTAGGGCTTTGGTAGATACCTTACCCACGCTTTCTCTTTGAGATCCTTTGATTGTAATAGATTTCATTTTTTTATTTAAATTTGTTTACATTAAAAATTGATCACTGATTGATTGATTACTTTGAACCTTATGCATCACATCAGCAAATAAAGGGGCGCAAGATATAACTTTTATTTTAGAAATATTCCCTTTTGAAGGGATAGTATCAGTTATAATTAACTCTTTTAATTTAGAGTTTTCAATGCGTTCATAAGCCTGACCTGAAAGCACCGCATGCGTACAAATAGCACGTACACTTAAGGCTCCTTTTTCTATCATTAAATCGGCAGCTTTTGTTAATGTTCCGGCAGTATCTACCATGTCATCAACAATAATAACATTTCTACCTTTTACCTCTCCTATTAATTCCATATGAGAGATAACATTTGCTTTTTTACGTTGTTTATAGCAGATAACAACCTCACTTTCTAAAAATTTAGAATAAGCATAAGCTCTTTTAGAACCTCCCATATCTGGAGATGCTATAGTGATATTATCTAAATTCAATTTTTTAATACTGGGTAAAAAAATAGTTGATGCATATAAATGGTCAACTGGTTTCTCAAAAAAGCCTTGAATCTGATCAGCATGTAGATCCATTGTTATAATTCTGGTTGCACCTGCAGCTTGTAATAAATTAGCAACCATTTTAGCCGCTATTGGTACTCTGGGTTTGTCTTTTCTATCTTGTCTTGCCCAACCAAAATAAGGAATTACAGCTGTTATATGTCTTGCCGATGCTCGTTTTGCAGCATCAATCATTAGTAACATTTCCATTAAATTATCTGAGGAAGGGAAAGTAGAGCCAATAATAAAAATGCGTCTTCCTCTAATAGATTCTTCAAAAGACACTTGAAATTCACCATCACTAAAAACGTTTTTTTTAGACTTCCCAAGTTCAGCACCGAAAGCTTTTGCAATTTTTTCAGCCAATTCTAACGATTGTGAGCAAGCAAAAATCTTAGGGTTAGGTATTTTTTGTTTCATGTGTTGTTGTTTGTACCTTGGGTGGGAATCGAACCCACACTCTCGAAAGAACTGGATTTTGAATCCAGCGCGTCTACCAATTCCGCCACCAAGGCAATTTAAGAGATTGCAAAGCTAGAAAATATTTTTAAATAGTTTAGTTTTAACTAGTTTATTGTTTCTAAATTTTAATAGTAAAGGTTAAAACTTAGAAATTGAATCTCTAAGCTAAAAATGTTTTGCTTTTTCAGTATCAGGTGATTTTCATTTTTGTATTTTTGCCAAAAATTCTAAAAAAGAAAAAATGACAATAAAAGTAAAAGACACTTTTGATGTATTGATAGAAATACCTAAAGGAAGTAGAAATAAATATGAATATGACTTTGTGTTGAATAAAATCAGATTTGACCGAATGTTATTTTCATCAATGATGTATCCAGGTGATTATGGTTTTATACCCGAAACATTGGCGTTAGATAAAGATCCTCTAGATGTGTTAGTATTAGGTACCGAGCCTACATTCCCAATGTGTGTCATGGAAGTGAAAGCTATTGGTGTATTTCATATGACTGATGAAAAAGGTCCTGATGAAAAATTAATTTGCGTTCCTATTTCAGACCCTATATGGAATCGGTTAAATGATATTTCTGATATGAATCCACATCAAGTAAAAGAGATTGAACACTTTTTTCAAGTTTATAAAGATTTAGAAGAAAAAAAAGTTGATGTAGGCGGTTGGAGTGATGTAAATAAAGCGTATGATATTTTAGTTAAATGTATTGATAGATACGATTCAAGTGAACATAAAAAAAAGAGAACCTTTACAATATAATTAGATGTATTAACTACTTAGAAATCAAACCATTTTTAAATTTAAAAATGGTTTTTTTTATCAAGCATATTTTACTATTTTTACGCATCTAAAAATTAATTAAATCAAAGAAATAAAAATGGAATTTATTGTAAATTATTTACCTGCATTTGGTATTCTAGCGCTGGTTTTTGTATTCATTAAGAATATATGGGTCTCAAAACAAGAAGAAGGCGATGCTAAAATGTCAAGAATTGCTAAGAATATTGCAGATGGTGCAATGTCATTCTTAAAAGCTGAATATAAAGTGCTGGCAATTTTTGTTGCGGCAGTAGCAGTCTTATTATATTTTAAAGGAGCTTCTGAAGCAGGCTCTAACGGAATGGTAGCAGTATCATTTATTGTTGGTGCTATTTGTTCTGCCTTGGCAGGTTTTATAGGAATGAAAGTTGCCACAAAAGCAAATGTAAGAACTACACAAGCGGCAAGGACCTCTTTAGGGAAAGCATTAGAAGTTGCTTTTGCAGGAGGTGCCGTAATGGGATTAGGTGTTGTTGGTTTAGGTGTATTAGGCTTAAGCGGATTGTTTATGATATATAGTGGTCAAGGATGGGAAATAGGGGAAATATTAAATGTACTTTCTGGATTCTCTTTAGGAGCATCATCAATTGCTTTATTTGCACGTGTTGGTGGAGGTATTTATACCAAAGCTGCTGATGTTGGTGCTGACTTAGTAGGTAAAGTAGAAGCAGGAATTCCTGAAGATCATCCATTGAACCCTGCTACTATTGCTGATAATGTGGGTGATAATGTTGGTGATGTTGCTGGTATGGGAGCAGATTTATTTGAATCGTATGTAGGATCAATAATTGGTACTATGGTATTAGGAGCTTTTATTTTAACACCTAATCTTGATGGTTTAGGTGCTGTATATTTACCGTTGGTTCTTGCGGCAGTAGGAATTGTAATGTCTATTTTAGGAACATTCTTTGTAAAAGTAAAAGATGGTGGAAACCCTCAAACTGCATTAAATATTGCAGAATTTGGTTCAGCGATATTGATGGTTATTGCATCTTATTTTATTATTCAAGAATTAATTCCTGAAAGTATAGAAGGTCTTCCTTTTGGAGCAAATGGAGTGTTTTATGCTACTATTGCAGGTTTAGCAGCAGGATTATTAGTAGGTAAAGTTACCGAATATTATACTGCAACAGGGAAACCACCTGTAATGTCAATAGTAAAACAATCGGAAACAGGAGCAGCAACTAATATTATTGCAGGTTTGGGTGTTGGTATGATGTCAACAATGATTCCAATTCTATTAATTGCAGCTGCAATTATGGTGTCTCATCATTTTGCAGGGATGTACGGTATTGCAATTGCAGCCGTAGGAATGTTGGCAAATACAGGTATTCAATTAGCTATAGATGCTTACGGACCTATTTGTGATAATGCAGGAGGTATTGCTGAAATGGCTGAATTACCTAAAGAAGTACGTGAACGTACAGATAAATTAGATGCGGTTGGTAATACAACAGCAGCTGTTGGTAAAGGATTTGCTATTGCTTCTGCTGCATTAACAGCATTGGCTTTATTTGCTGCCTTTATGAAAACAGCTCATGTAACTTCAATTGATGTTTCTAAGCCAAATATTATGGCTGGATTATTAGTAGGAGGTATGTTGCCATTTGTATTTTCAGCATTATCTATGAATGCTGTTGGTCGTGCTGCAATGGCAATGATTGAAGAAGTTCGTCGTCAGTTTAGAGATATTCCTGAATTAAAGGCCGCTTTAGCTGTGATGCGTAAATATGACTCAGATATGTCTAAAGCTTCTGAAGAAGATAGAAAAATATTTGATGAAGCAGATGGAGTTGCAGATTATGGAAAATGTATCGATATCTCAACAAAAGCATCTATTAAAGAAATGGTATTACCAGGCTTATTGGCGATTGTTGTTCCTGTGGCAGTAGGATTTATAGGAGGAGCAGAAATGCTAGGTGGTTTATTAGCAGGTGTAACAACTTGTGGCGTGTTAATGGCGATATTCCAATCTAATGCAGGAGGTGCTTGGGATAATGCAAAGAAAACTATTGAAGAAGATGGTCGTAAAGGAACGGAAGTTCATAAAGCTGCTGTTGTTGGTGATACTGTTGGAGATCCGTTTAAAGATACTTCAGGGCCTTCATTGAACATCTTATTAAAATTAATGTCAGTTGTTGCGTTGGTAATTGCACCAAGTATTGCTTTAAACACTGATACAATTACAGCGTATAATAATGATACTACTACAGTAGAGTTGCATGAAAATAACGAAGTGAAAGAAATGAAAGTTTTGGTAAAGAAAGAAAATGGAGAAAAAAATGCTACAGTTATTACAACTACAGAAGTAAATGGTAAAAAAGAAGTTACCGTTGAAACTATTGAAGGTGATGAAGTTGATACTTTAATTGCCAATTACGACGAATAGTTTTTCAATAATAATTCATAAAAAAAAGCGAATCCCGAGTAATCACTTGGGGTTCGTTTTTTATGAAAAGTTATTTCTAGTCTTATTTCTTGAAGCGTAGCGGTCTTAAGTTTTTGTGTATCAATTTATCAGAATAACCCATGTATCTGTGCATCTATTCTATCAATAATAGAGCCTAAATCTTCAGGGTTTTCAACAATGTCAAGATTATCAACATCAATTATCAATAGTTTTCCTTTAGTATATGTCGAAATCCAAGCTTCATAACGTTCGTTCAATCGACTTAAATAGTCAATACTAATAGTGTTTTCATAATCACGCCCACGCTTATGAATTTGTCCCACTAAAGTTTGGATATTTGCACGTAAGTAAATCAATAAATCGGGCGGAGATACTAATTTTTCCATCAACTCAAACAAAGAAGAGTAATTACTATAATCCCGATTGGTCATCAAACCCATTGCATGTAAGTTAGGCGCAAAGATATGAGCATCTTCATAAATGGTTCTGTCTTGAATAATATTTTTACCACTTTCATGGATTTCTAAAATTTGACGAAACCTACTATTTAAAAAATATACTTGAAGATTAAAGGACCAACGTTCCATTTCACCATAAAAATCATCTAAATAAGGATTTTCTTCAACAGACTCGTAATGTGGACTCCACTTATAATGTTTGGCTAGTAATTTGGTTAATGTAGTTTTTCCTGCGCCAATATTTCCGGCAATAGCAACGTGCATCTTTTTGGTTTTAGATTTTTAATAAGAGCGTTTAAAGTTACTTAATTTTTTAAGATTTTAAACACAAAAATTTTAGTTCCGTCAAAAATATAAATATGTTTTGTATTTATAGAATAACTTTTAATAATTCCTTCTATTTCTGTATGTATTTGTTGAAAGTTTGTTGAAGAATAATATAGCTTATTATTTTTCAAATACATATACCCTTTTTGAAATGGTTTTAAATGAGTATGATTGTCAATTGCAACAGCTTCTAAAAAAACACCATACTCATTAAATTTTATAATGACCTTTTTTCCGATTAACCAGCAATTTTTATATGAACTCAATTGTTGAATAATTTTAAAATCATCACTATATGACGAAAGTGGTTGAGAGGTAAATTGTACCTTTTTAGTTTGATGATTCCAGAGTTGTAATACATTATCATCTAAACTGTATAGCCATAAGTTATTATTTGAAGAGATATTGACAAAAGCTATCTGTTGCGAAAAAGATTCAGAAGTAAAATTAATAGACGCTGTTAACTCATTCAATCTATTATCTAAAAACAGCACGGTATTAAAATTTTTGTAAAAAAGTAAAATTTTTAAAGGATTTGTAATGTCAACTGATGTAATTTTTCCTAACTGAGTATTGGTATATGTATAGATTTGTTGGCTTGTCTTTTTATGCAGCGTATTGTTTTTTATATAATAATAATTTTCAAAATCATCTACTCCTATGAATTCATCCGCATTCAGCGGAAAATCTCTTAATAATTTAGTTTCGATAGCCCCGATTGCTCTGGGGACAATTTCTTGTGCATTGACAAAAAGTAATTTAAAAAACAAAAAGATGATTGCAATAAATCTCATAGAAAACAAAAATACGAATTTAACTAATGTGTAACCAATTTAAATGTTCTCACGTCATAGTTACAGAACCTAATTATTAATTTAAAATAAAATAAACATGGGGCCAGGTGAAATAATAATACCAATAATGTTATTTGGAGGGATATTCGGCATTTTTTATGTGTATATAACTGCAAGAAACAAAGAAAGAATGTCTATGATAGAAAAAGGAGCTGATGCTTCAATGTTTGCTGTCAAACGAAAATATACTGACATAACGTTAAAATTAGGAATGCTTTTAGTGGGTGTAGCTTTAGGAATTTTAATGAGCTCTTTAATTGACGAATATACCACGTTACCTACCGAGGTAGGTTATTTTTCAATGATCTTTTTATTTGGCGGTATCGCTTTAATAACAAATAGTATTCTTGAAAAGAAAAAATAAATAGAAAACTAGCGAACCTTTTTTAACGTTGAAAAACACTTTTTGATAATTTTCAGAAGGTGTTTTTTGTTTCTTATAAAAAGTGATATAAACATAAATTGTTAAGTTTGCACATAAACTATAAAGTGATTAAAATCAAACTAATTATTAAGCGACTTATACTATTTTTTGTCATAAGTACAATTCTTGCAATTCTTTTAATACTAATTGTACCTTATGTTAATGATTCTTGTAAAAGCAATTCAGAAATCAAAAAAT
>CAZHYX010000027.1:0-15899 GCA_964536675.1 uncultured Flavobacteriaceae bacterium | reverse complement strand
TGAGTCTTGAGTCTTGAGTCTTAGGTCTTGAGTTTTGAGTCTTGAGTTTTGAGTTTTGAATCTGATCTAGTATCCATTCCACCAACTCTTCTGTTTCTGGTCTAGGAATCAATACATTTTTATCCACTTTAAAAGGCAATCCATAAAACTCAGTTTCACCTATTATATATTGTATGGGTTTCTCCTGTTGTAAATCGGCTAAAGCATTTAAGAAAAAATCTAAATCGATTTGCTGAATAATCTGATTAGGATTTAATGAGATATCAGCCCTTGTTAATTTTAGTTTGGAAGAAATCAATAAATTAAAAAAAGATAGAACTTCTTCTTTGGGGTATAGTTGTATTAAATCAGTTAAAAATTTAGATTTTAATTCTTGTAGTGTCATATCAGACACAAATTTCACTAATTTTCACGGATTAATTAGTGTTTATTAGTGGAATTCGTGTCTAGGTCTTTTAACATCCATACTCCGCAAGAATAATGTCCTGTTCCGCCTATCGGTCCAACAAGGTGTTTAAACCCATTTTTTTCATAGATATGAATGGCGACTTTTAATGAAGAAGCTGATTCAAGATAGCATTGTGAATAATCGAATTTTTTTGCAGCATCCATACATTTGTCAAACATGATTTTTCCATATCCTTTACCGCGGGCTTCGGGAGCAAAATACATTTTTTGAAGTTCGCATACATTATCAGTATTGTCTTGTAATGTTTTTATACCTCCACCACCAACAGCTATTCCATTTTCTTCTAATACAAAATAAACTGCTCTATTGTCTTGATAAGCTTCATACATAAACTGAGTATCTTTATCTTCATAAGCAGTACCTATCATTGGTAAGCCAAATTCAACGAGTGATGATTTTATAATATGTTCTATAAAAGGATTATCAGTAGGTTTGATTTTTCTAATAAGCATACGTATATAAACAGTATTTTTGCGTTGTGAAGATACACGAAAAATATATAAAACGTTGTATAGAATTGGCTAAAAACGGACTGGGAACTACAAGTCCGAACCCTATGGTGGGAAGTGTTATTGTATATAATGATACTATTATTGGTGAAGGTTATACTAGCCCTTACGGCGGAAATCATGCCGAAGTAAATGCGATTAATTCAGTTGTTGATAAAGAGCTGCTTAAAAAAGCAACATTATATGTGAGTTTAGAACCCTGTAATCATTTTGGTAAAACACCACCTTGTTCAGATTTGATAGTAAAGTGTAAGATACTGAAGGTTGTTATAGGTTGTATAGATTCTTTTGATAAGGTAGCGGGAAAAGGTATTGAAAAATTAAAAAAACATGGATGTGATGTTGAGGTTGGTGTGTTGGAAGGTGAATGTGTTGAGTTGAATAAACGTTTTTTTACCTATCACACAAAAAAGATGCCTTATATAATATTAAAGTGGGCAGAAACTAGCGATGGTTTTATCAGCCCTCACTCAAAAAGAGAGGAGATTAAACCAGTGTGGATAACAAATCAATATTCAAGACAATTAGTACACAAATGGCGAACTGAAGAACAAGCAATTTTAGTAGGAACAAATACTGCCATCAATGATAATCCGAAATTAGATGTCCGTAATTGGCATGGTAAAAACCCTATAAGAATAGTAATAGATAGAAATTTAAGAATTCCTAAAAACTATCATTTATTTGATAATTGTATAAAAACTATAGTTTTAACCGAAAATAAAAATGGAGTAGGAGCTGACAATCTTATTTTTGAACAAATAGATTTCTCTAAAAATTTAGCGCAACAAATTTGTGTAGTTTTATATAAGCATACTATTCAATCAGTTATTATTGAAGGAGGTTCGCAAACAATTCAGACTTTTATTAATGCTAATCTATGGGATGAAGCTCGTATTTTTATTGGAGTTATAACTTTTAATAAAGGAGTGAGTGCTCCTGTAATTTATGGTGAAGAAATAGTTAGTCAAACTATTCAGTCAGATATTTTAAAATTATTAAAAAATAAGAATTGTTAGAACAGGATACTTATAAAACTATTATCAAACCATCAGATGTTATTATCTTTAAAGATAGAGGAAGTAAATTTTTAGGTTATGCCTATCCGCTACAGCGAGAAGATCAAGTAAAAGAACTCATTGAGAATTTAAAAAATGAACATCATAAAGCTAGGCATTGGTGTTATGCTTGGCAGTTAGGTACTACTACTGTTCAGTTTAGAGTAAATGATGATGGAGAGCCTAAAAATTCAGCTGGGCAACCTATATATGGTCAAATACTTTCAAAAGAACTTACAAATGTACTGGTAGTGGTTGTACGTTATTTTGGTGGTACAAAATTAGGAGTTGGTGGTTTGGTAAATGCTTATAAAACTTCAGCACAATTAACTTTAGAAGCCGCTCAAATTATTACAAAAACAATCGACATTCATTTTAAACTCATTTTCGAATATCAGTATATGAACAAGGTAATGAGAATCATAAAAGAAAATAATGTATCTATCGTTTCTCAAAAAATGGAATTGTATTGCGAATTTGAAATTTCTATCCGAAAAAAAGAAGCATCAGCTGTAAAAACTGCCTTTGAGAAACTAAGAAAGGTTAAAATAATTGAAATTTAATCGCAGGACGATAGCCAAAAAGGGTTTAACCCGCCTGCTGGCAGACAGGTTTCCCGACGCTTGCGTCGAAATAAAAAAGGAATTCCTATTTGATACCTCGTACCCTTGGGTCGAGGTAGTTCATTCATAGTTAGAATCTAATTCCTTCCCTCAATAAGGGAAGGTGGCTTATTTGAAGAATAAGACGGAAGGGTTATATTTTACCTTAACTTAATGACATTGCCCTTGAGTCGAGGTGGTTTATTGATAAAAGATAGTAGGCTGACTACGGAAGACGTAAAAGATGAAAACTAGAAGATAAGGATAGAGGTTAAAAAACCTATCAATATTCAAAACTATATCAAACCAGTCTTTTACCTTTTCTCTTAAAGCGAAGTGGTCTTAAGCTATTTATTGTTAAATGTAAATAATCAAAACAAACCTTCAATTTTCTCAAGAATATAATCAGGTGCTTTTGTTGGTTTATTTCTTTTCATATCAATAAATACCAATGAAGTATAACCTTTGGTTAATAGTTCTTGACTTTCGTTGTGTATTTCAAATCCAAATTCAATTCTTATTGATGGTTTTTTGAGTAAAGTTGTTTTTAAAGTAAGCAAATCGTCATATTTAGCTGGTTTTTTATAGTCAATATTCAAATTTAGTACAGGTAACATAATACCTGAGTCTTCCATACGTTTATAAGATATGCCTAAGTTACGCAGCCATTCAACACGTCCCATTTCAAAATATTGGGCATAATTACCATAGTAAACGTAACTCATTTGATCGGTTTCACCATAACGGACTCTAATTTGTAGTTTGTGACTAAGCATAGAATGAATTTTTTTAAGAGCCAGAGTTTACGAAAAAAATAATTAAAAATCAATAGCAAATTTATTTTTTTATAACAAAAAATATTCACACTTTTGTAACACGAAAATTATGAGAGAAAACCCTGAAAAATCTCTTAGCAATCTTAACCAAAAAAACTAAACCCTTAGAATGACAAGAACTGCTACTTCAGTTTGGAATAATTGTTTGTCTTTTATTAAAGACAATATAAAACCCCAAGCTTATAAAACATGGTTTGTACCAATCAAACCTATTAAAGTTACTGGAGAAGCGTTAACTATTCAAGTACCAAGTAAGTTTTTTTATGAGTGGTTAGAAGAGCATTATATTAAATTGTTAAGAGTTGCCCTTGTTCGTGAATTGGGTGAAGATGCTAAGTTGATATATGATGTAAAAATGGAAAATGCTTATAGCAGTAAAAATCCGCATACTGTTAAAATACCAAGCTCTAATAGAAAACCTTTTAATTCGCAAGGGGTTACTGTTCCTTTAGAGTTTGATAAAAGAGAGTTGAGAAACCCTTTTGTTATTCCTGGTATTCAAAAAATTAAGATAGAATCTCAATTAAATCCCAATTATAGTTTTGATAATTTTATTGAAGGAGATGCTAATAGGTTAGCCAGATCTGCAAGTATGGCAGTTGCTAATAAGCCCGGAGGCACATCATTTAATCCTTTATTGATTTATGGCGGTGTAGGTTTGGGTAAGACGCATTTAGCGCATGCTATTGGTGTAGATATAAAAGATAAATATCCCGAAAAAACAGTATTGTATATTTCTGCCGAGAAATTTACACAACAATATATTGATTCAGTTAAAGGCAATTCAAGAAATGATTTTATCCATTTTTATCAAATGATAGATGTATTAATTGTTGACGATGTACAATTCTTATCAGGTAAAGCAGGTACGCAAGATGTGTTTTTCCATATTTTTAACCATTTACATCAAAATGGTAAACAGGTTATCTTAACTTCTGATAAAGCACCTGTTGATATGCAAGATATAGAACAGCGTTTGTTGTCTCGTTTTAAATGGGGGCTTTCAGCTGAGTTGCAATCACCTGACTATGAAACTAGAATATTGATATTGCATAATAAGTTATTTAGAGATGGTGTTGAGATGCCTGAAGAAATAATTGAATATATAGCAAAAAATATCAAAACAAATGTAAGAGAGTTAGAAGGTGTTTTAATTTCTATGATAGCTCAAGCTTCTTTTAATAGAAAAGAATTTACATTATCTTTGGCAAAACGAATTGTAGATAAATTTGTTAAAAACACTAAACGTGAGGTGTCAATAGATTACATTCAAAAAGTAGTTTCTAAATACTTTGAAATGGATGTTACTACTTTACAATCTAAAACAAGAAAAAGACATATTGTACAAGCGCGTCAATTAGCAATGTTTTTTGCTAAGCGTATGACAAAAGCTTCTTTAGCAAGTATTGGTTCTCAAATTGGTAGTAGAGACCATGCAACTGTATTACACGCTTGTAAAACAGTTGATAATCTTACCGAAACCGATAAACAGTTTAGAAAATACGTTGAAGATATAACTAAAAAATTATCCTTTTAATTTTTAGAAATGATACGCGTCTTAATGGTTTGCCTCGGAAATATTTGTCGCTCACCATTAGCTGAAGGTATTCTAAAATCGAAAGTTAATTCCCATACAATTTTTGTTGATTCTGCAGGAACAGGTAACTATCATATTGGTGGTTTGCCTGATAAACGTTCTATTGCTGTTGCAAAAAAATATCATATAGACATTACCGATCAAAGTTGCCGACAATTTAAGGTGGCTGATTTTGATGATTTTGATTTTATTTATGTAATGGATAATTCTAATAAAAGAGATGTGCTAGCCTTAGCTAGAGATGAAAATGATAAAGCAAAAGTAAAAATAATCTTAAATGAGGTTTTTCCAAACGAAAATGTAGATGTACCTGACCCTTATTATGGAGGAGAGTTTGGTTTTGAAAATGTTTATAAATTACTAGATAAAGCATGTTCAATAATAGCCAAGAGGGTTGGTAAATAGAGAGCAACACTTCATTGTTTGTTTCAATCCAGTTATTTTTTGTAATTTTAAGAAATCAACCTAAAATTTATAGTCATGACTAGATACTATTTTTTTTTATTAGGTTTATTTTATGTCTTAGGTGTTTTAGCACAACCAAATATTAGTATAGTACCTTTTGGAGTTGGGCTTAATAAACCTGTAAATATAAAACATGCTGGCGATGAAAGGCTTTTTGTTGTTGAGCAAGATGGGTTCATTCAGATTTTAAATGCAGACGGAACTGTAAATACCGCACCTTTTTTAAATATAGTGAGTATTGTTCAGTCAGGAGGCGAAAGAGGTCTTTTGGGTTTAGCATTTCATCCTAATTATATCAATAATGGCTTTTTTTATATAAACTACACCAATAATACAGGAGATACTGTAGTGTCAAGGTTTTCAGTAAGTAATAGTAACGAAAATTTAGCTGACTCAAATTCTGAATTGATTTTGCTTACTATACCACAACCGTTTTCTAATCATAACGGTGGTGACTTAGCATTCGGCGCTGATGGATATTTATATATATCGTCTGGAGATGGTGGAAGTGGTGGAGATCCGGGAAATAGAGCACAAAACTTGAATTTATTATTAGGAAAAATACTGCGGATTGATGTTGATAATACCAGTAATGGGAATAACTATGCCATTCCTTCAAGTAACCCTTTTATTGGAGATCAAAATGCATTAGATGAAATTTGGGCTTATGGGTTAAGGAATCCTTGGAGATTTTCTTTTGATAAACAAAATGGTGATATGTGGATAGCCGATGTTGGTCAAGATGCCTTTGAAGAAATTAATAGAGTAATCTCTACCGCTTCTGGAGTAAATTACGGATGGCGTTGCTATGAAGGGAATAGTGTATTTAATAGCGCAGGATGCCCCGATGATAATACCTTAACTTTCCCTGTTGCCGAATATTCACATTCAAATAATAGATGTTCTATTACAGGTGGATATCGATATCGTGGATCTTCATTTCCTAGCTATGACGGATTGTATTTTTTTGCTGATTTTTGTAGTAATGAAATAGGAGTTTTAGAGCAAAATGGTAGCAATTGGAATATTACTTATTCAGAAGTGTTTAGTGGAAACGGTTGGGCTACTTTTGGAGAAGATATTAGTGGTGAATTATATATTGCTGGGGTTAGTTCTGGAACAGTTTATATGATTGTAGATAATAATCTGAGTGTTGAATCTTTTAATAATTTTAGTTTTAACATGTATCCAAATCCTGCAAAAGACAAGTTGAAATTCGATTTTAAGGAATTCTCTTTTCCGGTAACTATTTCTATTTATGATATTCAAGGAAAATTAATACGTAATGACAAAGATATTTCAAATAATTTAGTAAGCATCCCTATAAAATATTTTGCAAAAGGTTTGTATCTTGTCCGTGTTTCAGATGTAAACGGAAACAAGGCAAATAATAAACTGATTGTAAATTAATATGAGTAATAAAATAGGGAAATTATATTTGATTCCTACCACTTTAGGTGATAATGAACCGTTAGAAGTATTACCTATTTCAGTTAAAAAAGTAATAGAAAAAGTAGATCATTATATTGTTGAGAATGAAAAGTCTGCACGAAGGTTTATAAAAAAAATATCTCCCAGAAAATCACAATCTTCATTGCATATCTATATACTAGATAAATTTACTGATGAAATAGAGTCGCAAGACTATTTAGATGCTTGTTTAAAAGGCTATAATATAGGCTTAGTATCTGAGGCTGGTGTGCCTGCAATTGCAGACCCTGGTGCTTTGATGGTGCAATTAGCACATAAAAAGAATATTAAAGTGGTGCCAATGGTTGGGCCTTCATCTATTACCATGGCAATGATGAGTTCAGGATTGAATGGGCAAAACTTTGCATTTAATGGCTATTTACCTATTGATAAAGCCGAGCGTAGAAAAAGTTTAAAACAATTAGAAAAATTATCTTTTGATAAAGATCAGTCTCAATTGTTTATTGAAACACCCTATCGTAATGAAAAAATGTTTGGAGATTTGTTACAAATACTATCTGATAATACACAACTGTGTATAGCTGCAGATATTACGCTTTCAACAGAATATATTAAAACACAATCGGTTCAAGATTGGAAGAAAGAAAAGGTTAGTCTACACAAACGCCCAGCAATATTTATACTTCATAAAAAATAAGAGATAATTGAAGGTCTCTTTTTAAAATACGGGTTTTCTGTTGGCTTCAATAAATGAAGTATCATAACCTGCAAATCTTTTTAAATAGTATTCAATGTTTGTTCCGTATGCATCGCTAAAACTAATGGCTCCGTTACTGCGTAAATATTTTTTTACATTTCCGGCACCAGATAAGTGTGCGGCAGCTAAAATACCTGATTCTGTAATTTTTATTCCATTAATTCTTTTACCAACACTTCGTTTAATATCTCTTATTAAGATCCATTTATTGACAGAGCATAAAGCCAAAAAAGCATCTTCTTGTAATGAAGGATCTTTTAAAAATTCAATGGTATCGTAAATTTTAAATCTTTTTAAGGTAGATTTTCCAAATTGATACTTCCCTAAATACCCTAATGTATTAACACTAAGATATTTACCTTGAGATTCTTTAAAGGCAAGAGCTTCTTTAAACCCTATATAAGACCTTCCGGTAAAAGGAAAGTTATGCATTTCAAAAGTTGTTTGGGTTCCGTTTTGTGATACGGTTGTAATAGTATTTGTGTCTGGTAAATTATACTTGACTACAGTTTTATTCCAGCTAGAAAAACCCGTAGTTATATTATATAATAGTATAACTATTACTGATAGTTTTAGTAATTTCTTTTTCATTTGATAGTTTTTAAAGTGTGTTTTAAGTACTTTAAATTCAGCGTGCAAATATACAATAAATAATTAAACTATTTAAAAATTTAATTAAAATTTAACTAACTGTTAATCAAATAATTAAAAATATATAAAATGAAACTTGCTACGACCTTTTGAGTTAATTTCGAGTGTTGGTGCGGGTATCTTAATAAAATTAACTACAGAAAAGATTGTTTTCAATAGTTTAGATCTAGTTTTTATTTTGGTAAGATCAACGTCGAGGCTTAGATAATATTGTCTGAATCTTCTTTGTTCAGGAAGAAAAATTGTATTGATAAAAATATCTTCGTTTGCTGAGATCATTCCTTCAGCTCCATAACCAAAAGCAATATTCAACCATTTAGGTATTTTACTTTTTTTATTGAATGACCATATATTGGCAGAGAGCCAGTATGTTTGTCCATTATAATCTTTTAGGGTTTGTTCTAAAAAATTGGCTCCAAGTAAATCGGGTCTTCTATTTGGATAAGGAGTGGTGTGAAATGAATATTTTAACTGTATACGTTGTTCTTCCCATAATAACTCTTGCCCAATGAGTAAACCTGTACCGGCTGCATTAGCTACAAGATCACCTACTGAAAAGCCCCATTCTTTTGAATGACCATCAAAGACTTCAACGGCACTTAAAAAAGCAAAACCTAATGTAGCACCATAAATAAGTTGATTTTTTTTACTCTCGCCTGCCCAACTTAGTGCATTCATACCCATTTTCCCAATATAATACGAGCTAATTATATGGCCGGCTTTATCCATTTGTAGCCATTCACTATTGTCATTTACAGTATGAAACGATGACTGTTCAAAATCTGCATACCATAATTGATTCAATCCGATTAAGGCAACTGAAGCAGCGGCAGCTTCAGTGATATAAACTGCATTTCTACGTTTTGTATTTAAAGTATCAGATTTTTGCCAAAATGTTATGTTGCTTTGAGCTATTATCGAAAAAGAACAAAGAAACACACCAATACTTAATATAATTAATTTTATTTTTGGTAATTCAATTGCCATATACTATCTATTAATGCCCTGTTTACTTACCCACCGTTGGTACTTAATTGCATTTCGGTTGTGCTGGGCAAGTGTTTTAGCAAATTCATGTGATCCTAGATTGGTAACACTGGCACACATATAATAATATTCATGATTTTTTGGATTTAATACTGCATCAATAGAAGAAATATCAGGCATAGCAATTAAAGAAGGTGGTAAACCTGTATGCTGATAGGTATTGTAAGGAGAATCAATTTTTAAGTCATTATTTAGTACACGTTTTACCTCGTAATTTTGTCCATGTTTTTGTTTTAAGGCATAAATAATGGTAGGGTCAGCTTGCAACGCCCACTGATCTCTTAATCTATTTAAATATAAACCAGCAACCGTAGATCGTTCACTCACTTTGGCTGTTTCTTTTTGAACGATTGATGCCAAGGTAATTACTTCATTTTTTGTGAGGTTTAATTTGTTGGCTTTTTCTTGACGAGTAGTATTCCAGAAAATTTTAGACTCTTTAAGCATTCTATCTCTAAATTTTTCAGCAGTAGTATTCCAATAAAATTCATAAGAGTTCGGAACAAACATGCCTAAAACATTGGCTTTGGTAAAATTATTCTTTTTCAGAAAACCAGCATCTAGAACAGCGGATAAAATTTCGACCGAATCAGCATCAATTTGTTCAGCAATTCTACCCGATAGTTTTTCTAATGTATCTTGATTGTTAAAAATAACTTTAATAGTAGCTTGTTTACCACTTCTTAATAAGTTTACCAAATCATTATTATTCATTCCTTTTTTGATGAGGTATTTTCCTGATTTTATGACATTTGGATAGTTTTTTTGTTTTGCCACCCAATCAAAACTATTTTTATTTTTTAAATGTGGTAGAATAATTTCAGTGACCTCATCAAATGTAGCATTATTGGGTATTAAAATTGTTGAGTTTTCAATAACATTAGGGTTGTATATTTTTGAATAGTAAGTATAGCCTATAATTGCGCCGACAATGAGGATAACACTAAGTATTATTAAAATTATTTTTTTCATGTCTGTTTCATTTTCGTACGAAATGCATTAAGTCTTTTCTCTTTTTTCTTAAAGCGAAGCGGTCTTAAGTCTTTGGTTATTTATTAATTGAAATAAAATTTCATCTTTAAATTCTCCTTTAGATAAAACCCATTCTTTTTTTGTACCAACTTTTAAAAAATCATGTTTTTCAAAAAGTGCTAAACTTTTGCCATTATCAGAAGTAATATTCGCAAAAAGCTGATGTAAATTAAGTTGATTAAAACTATAATCAATTAATAATTGCAATGCTTCTGAAGCATAACCTTTATGTTGTTCATTATCAATAATTAAAATACCAATTCCCGCACGTTTGTGTTGAGGAATAAAATCAAACAAATCTATAAAACCAACACTCTTTTCAGAGTTATTTTCTACTATAATAAGACGTAATTGTTTAATTTCATGAATATCCTGATGAGCATTTGCAATATATTTCTCTAAAATAAATCTTGAAAAAGGAGTTTGTGTATTACTCACTTCCCAATACGACTCATCATTTTCTACTGTAAATAGAAAATCTATATCTTGAGGTTCTAAAGCTCTTAAATGAATTTTTTTACCTGTTAATGCTTGCATGTCTAATATTAAAGGTTTTTAGTTTCAAGTTCAAGGTTAATTACTGATGAGTTATTCAATATCTAAGTATTAAGTACACTATTTATTAATTGACAATTTCTCCTGTAAAAACCAATGTTGCTTTACCTTTTAAAAACACATTTTTATAAGTATTATTATCATAATCAAAAGAAACTTCTAAATTTCCACCAGGCGTTTCTAAAATAATTGTACTATTTTGTGTTTTATTAGCTTTGTGAGCAGCAATAGCAACAGCGGTCACTCCGGTACCACAACTTAAAGTTTCATCTTCAACACCACGTTCATAGGTTCTTACTTTAAAGGTATTTTTGTCAATTTTCTGTACAAAATTAACATTACTCCCTTCTTCAAAGTATGGTGCTCCAAATCTGATTTTTCTTCCGGTTATTTTAACATTCACATTTTTTACATCATCTACAAAAGTGATATGGTGTGGTGAACCTGTATCTAAAAATAAATGATTATCAAATTTTTGAATAGCTGAAACATCTATCATTTTAAGACTTATAATATCTTTTTCAATAATGGCTTCATGTGTACCATCAATAGCCTCGAATACAGTTTTATTATCGATAATATTTAGTTTTTTTGCAAAGGCAGTAATACATCTTCCACCATTACCACACATACTACTAATATTACCATCGTCATTAAAATATACCATGGTAAAATCATACTGATTTGACGGTTCTAATAAAATCAATCCATCAGCACCAATACCAAATTTCCGATCACATAATTGTGCAATTAGTTTGATGTCATTTTTTGGAAAAAGATGTTGACGATTGTCAACGATGATAAAATCATTACCCGTTCCTTGATATTTGTAAAATTGTATTTGCATAAGCAAGGCAAATGTAAACATTTTTTCAACCTAAATTATGTATTAGAATTTCGGAATAAAGGTTTGAGTAATAAATGCTGTTAAAGTATAGTTAAAGTCAATTTTAACATATAATAATCTTGTACTTTTGAGTGTTATTTAAAAAAATATCTAAAAGATTTATCTTGAAGTTTCGAATAAATTGTCATTCCTGTCCCGAGTATTCGGGAGCTAGAATCTCGATGTATGAAGTTTTAGGGTAAAATTAAATAAACACTATTAAAATTTAAAAGTATGAAAAAAGTAGCAAGTCTAATTATAGCATCTGTTCTAGGTGGAATGTTGGCTTTAGGTGGTTATATATTATTGACCGATAATTATCAAGAAGATAAGAATGTAAGTCAGATATTTCAACCAAAAATAACACAGACCGGTTATGTGCCAGTATCAAATTTTGCGGCAGAAACAACAGATTTTACCAAAGCGGCAGCAGAAACCATACATGAGGTAGTTCATGTAAAAAACACAACAATCAGAAAGGCAGATCCCTTAGCTGAATATTTTTATGGTAGTGGTGCCAAAGGAGGTAAAATTACCGTTGGAACAGGTTCTGGAGTTATTATTTCACCTGATGGTTATATTATAACCAATAATCATGTAATTCAAGGAGCAAAAGAACTTGAGATTACGTTGAATAATAAAAAATCTTATATAGCTGAGGTTATTGGTGTTTATGAAAGTTCAGATATAGCTTTAATAAAAATAAATGCTTCCAATTTACCTTATATTACTTTTGGAAATTCTGACAATGTAAAAGTAGGAGAGTGGGTATTGGCGGTTGGTAATCCGTTTAATTTAACATCTACAGTTACAGCCGGTATTGTAAGTGCTAAAGGACGTGATTTAGAGGGAAATAAAAATATTGACTCTTTTATTCAAACAGATGCTGCTGTAAATCCTGGTAATAGTGGTGGTGCATTAGTAAACACAAGAGGCGAATTGATAGGAATTAATACAGCTATTACATCTCGTACAGGTTCTTTTATTGGATACTCTTTTGCAATACCTTCAAATATTGTTAAAAAAGTAGTTGAAGATATTATGGAATTTGGGATGGTTCAAAAAGCAATATTAGGAGTGAGTGGCGGAGAATTAAACCATAAAGCTGCTGAAAATTTGAATATTGATTATACACAAGGATTTTATATTTCTGAAGTAACAGAAAATTCCGGAGCTAAAAAAGCAGGACTAAAATCTAAAGATATTATTATTAAATTAAATGACGTTAAAATTTTAACTTATGCAGATCTGACAGGTTATTTAAGAACAAAAAAACCTAATGATGTTATTAATGTTACATTTTTAAGAGATGGTGTAGAAAAAACAACTGAGGTGACTTTAACAAAAAGCGAAATAAGCTCTGTTTCATCACTTGGTTTAGATTTAGAGAATTTGACCAGTAATGAATTAAAAAAATTAGCCATAAACAATGGTGTAAAAATTATTGGTATCACTAATAAAGAGTTATTATATTACGGTGTTAAAAAAGGACATATTATTACTTCTATAAACAATAAAAAAGTATACTCTGTTGAAGATGTTAATATTGCAATTGATAATAGATCTAGCGGAGAAGTTATGCGTATAGAAATGCTAAATACTAAAGGTGAACGAGAGCGATATATTTTTAGATAAATGATACAAAATCCTTCAATTTAATTGGAGGATTTTTTTATAGGAAACTGTTACGAAAACGATTGAAAAGAGTATTTTTGCAGAAAAATTAACCCTGATAGTTCCGAATGCTCAGGGAAACTAAAAAATAAAAAAATGTCTATAAATGATACCTATGAAAAAGAATTAGCTTTTCAAGCAGATAGAAGAAGAGCTACTGTAGAATTTATCAAAATAATTAGCGATTTATGGTATGATAATGCCATAGAATTGGTCTTATTTAGAAATCAATTAATCAATAGAAATGTTAGTCAGATTTTGAACTTGGTTGAATATGCAAGTGAATTTGTACAAAAACCAATTTCTATTTTTGATGCAGTTGAAATTTCAAGAGCTATAAAAGAGTTAGATTTACCGCCTGCAAAATTAGATATCGGTAAACTAGCTTATGAATATCATTTATTGGAAGATGAAAATAATGTGTTAAACTTTGTAAGTGATAAATTAAAAGGAGCAGAAAAATCGAATGGTATACAGCCAAAAGATGTAGTTCTATACGGATTTGGAAGAATTGGTCGCTTAGTAGCAAGAGAGTTAATGGAAAGAACGGGTAAAGGTAAACAAATGCGTTTGCGTGCTATAGTAACCCGTGGAGAAATTAACGAAATCATACTAGAGAAAAGAGCTTCATTGTTGCGTAATGACTCCGTACATGGTAAATTTTCAGGTACTGTAATTACTGATGTAGCGAATAAAGCATTAATTGTTAATGGCACTACGGTGTATATGATAGTTGCGAATGTTCCTGAAGAAATTGATTATACCAAATACGGTATTAATAACGCTTTGGTTATTGATAATACAGGTGCTTTTAGAGATAAAGAAGCATTGAGTAGACATTTAGTTGCAAAAGGTATTAGTAAAGTATTATTAACGGCTCCAGGTAAAGGAATACCCAATATTGTTCATGGGGTAAATCATAAAGATCATGATCCTGATAAAGTTGATATTTTTTCAGCAGCATCTTGTACGACAAATGCTATTACACCAATATTAAAAGTTATTGATGATAGTTTTGGTATTATTTCCGGTCATTTAGAAACCATTCATGCCTATACAAATGACCAGAATTTGGTAGATAATATGCATAAAAAATATCGTAGAGGTAGAGCAGCAGCATTGAATATGGTTATTACTGAAACAGGCGCAGGTAAAGCAGTAGCAAAAGCATTACCTTCATTAGAGGGTAAACTAACCTCAAATGCTATTAGAGTACCGGTGCCAAATGGTTCATTAGTTGTTTTAAATCTACAATTAGAAAACTCTGCTAGTGCAGATACTGTTAATGCTATTATGAAAAAATATGCCTTAGAGGGCGATTTGGTTGAGCAGATTCAATATTCATTGAGTAATGAATTAGTATCTTCAGATATTGTGGGTGCATCAGCTCCTGCAATTTTTGATAGTAATGCCACTATTGCTACTAAAGACGGAAAAACTATTGTTATTTATGTATGGTATGATAATGAATATGGCTATAGTCATCAAGTAATACGATTGGCAAAGCATATTTCTAAAGTAAGGCGATATACATACTATTAATAGTTGGTTGCTATTTAAAGACATAACATGACAATAATAAACTCCCTCATTCCAGTTATTTACATCTGTTATAAACCCATTATTTAAATAAATATTGGTAAAAGTACTTACTTTTTATCCTAAACTGTTGTAAACATCAATATTACAAATTTAATTTTAGTGTAATGTGTTTAGAAGATGGTGAAGGAAAAGCAGTAATATAATTTTTATCTATTAAATGATTATCAATACTTAAAACAGTATAATTGTGTCCAATTCTATTAGTGCCAATGTAAGGATATAGTTGCGTTTTAATGAACCATATCCACTGATAAACGAAGTTAGCCTTTTTTTCAAAAAGTCAAGCGATAAATGTATCAATTGCTGAATTTTATTATAAAAAGTATTTATATCTTTAACCCTTAATTTTTCATTTAATGAATACTGATCAATATAAAGTTTCTAGCAAAGTTAATTTAAGTACAATTGCTACAAAAGAAGTAGTTGAAGGCGCAAAAAAGAAGCTTAAAAAAATAAGAAAACAAATCAGCCAATTACAAGATACCATGTATGCTCATGGTAAATATAGTATGTTAGTTTGCTTGCAAGGTATGGATACTTCTGGTAAAGATAGTTTGATACGAGAAGTCTTTAAAGATGTTAATGCACGTGGTGTTGTAGTACATAGCTTTAAAGTTCCTTCGGAAAAAGAATTAAAACACGATTTTTTATGGCGACATTATATTGCATTACCTGAAAGAGGTAAAATAAGTGTTTTTAATCGTACACATTACGAAAATGTGTTGGTT
>CAZHYX010000026.1:1031-16115 GCA_964536675.1 uncultured Flavobacteriaceae bacterium | reverse complement strand
ATCTGAAATTGGAGAGTCTAAGGCTTCAGCCAATCTATATTTAAAACGTGCAGAATCTAATGCGCCACCTAAACCTAAAATTCTATTTCTAGGTAAGTCAGTAGTTTTATGTATTAAATATGCCATCGTATCCATAGGGTTAGAGACTATAATAATAATAGTGTTTGGCGAATACTCAATTAAACTAGATGAAACTGATTTTACAATACCGGCATTAATACCAATTAATTCTTCTCTAGTCATTCCTGGTTTACGTGGAATACCTGAAGTAATCACACAGATATCACTATTTGCAGTTTTAGAATAGTCACTTGTAATACCTGTAATTTTTGTGTCAAATCCGTTTAAAGAAGCTGTTTGCATTAAATCCATTGCTTTACCTTCGGCATAACCTTCTTTAATGTCTAGAATTACTACTTCAGATGCGAAATTTTTAATCGCAATATACTCTGCACAACTAGCACCAACGGCACCTGCTCCAACAACTGTTACTTTCATTTTTTAATTTTTATAATTTTTTAAATATCAATATTTGCGTAAATCGCATTTTTTTCAATAAATTCTCTCCTAGGAGGGACTTCATCTCCCATTAACATAGAGAAAACCCTATCGGCTTCAGTACCATTATCAATGGTTACTTGGCGCATTGTTCTAAATTCCGGATTCATAGTAGTATCCCATAATTGTTCGGCATTCATTTCACCAAGACCTTTATATCGCTGAATGGTTCCTCCATCAAATCTCTTAATTAATACATCACGCTCTTCATCACTCCAAGCATACTCTTTATTTTTCCCTTTTTTCACTAAATATAAAGGAGGTGCTGCGATGTACACATAACCTTCCTCAATTAATTCTTTCATATATCTAAAGAAAAATGTCAAAATTAGTGTCGCAATATGACTACCATCTACATCTGCATCACACATAATTACAATTTTATGATAGCGTAATTTTTCAATATTTAATGCTTTACTATCTTCTTCAGTACCAATAGTTACACCTAAGGCGGTAAACATACTTTTGATCTCTTCATTTTCAAAAACCTTATGTGGCATTGCTTTTTCAACATTCAATATTTTACCACGTAATGGTAAAATAGCTTGAAAATTACGTTCTCTTCCTTGCTTTGCTGTCCCTCCTGCCGAATCTCCCTCGACCAAGAATATTTCACATTTTTCAGGATCTGTCCAAGCACAATCTGACAATTTACCTGGTAAGCCACCACCTGTCATTACTGTTTTACGCTGAACCATTTCACGTGCTTTACTCGCAGCATGTCTTGCTTGTGCAGCTAGGATTACTTTTTGGACAATGATTTTTGCATCATCAGGGTGTTCTTCTAAATAATCAGTTAACATTTCAGAAACTGCCTGACTTACAGCAGAAGAAACCTCTCGGTTTCCTAATTTTGTTTTGGTCTGCCCTTCAAATTGAGGCTCTGCAACTTTTACTGAAATAATTGCTGTTAGTCCTTCACGAAAATCATCTCCAGCAATTTCAAATTTTAAATTTTTTAATAGCCCTGAGCCTTCGGCATATTTCTTAAGTGTATGTGTTAAACCTCTTCTAAATCCTGAAAGGTGGGTACCTCCTTCATGTGTATTGATATTATTTACATAAGAATGTAAGTTTTCGGTATAAGATGTATTATAAACCATTGCTACTTCAACCGGAATTCCATTTTTCTCACCTTCCATTGCAATAATAGATGATGTTAATTGTTCACGAGTTGCATCTAAATATCGTATAAATTCAACTAAACCTTCAGTACTTAAAAATTCTTCATGAATAAAATTACCTTCGTCATCTTTTGTACGTTTATCTGTAATAGAAATAGTAACACCTTGGTTTAAGAAAGACAATTCACGCATACGCATAGAAAGTGTTTCGTAATTATAATCTATTTCTGTTTGAAATATAGTATCATCTGCCTTAAAGGTAACCAGAGTTCCTCTTTCATCAGTATCTCCAACCGTTTTTATAGGATACAATGCTTTTCCTTGAGAATATTCTTGTTCCCAAACTTTGCCATCTCTATAAACAGTAGCTTTTAAAAGGCTGGAAAGCGCATTTACAACTGAAACTCCTACCCCATGCAACCCACCGGAAACTTTATAAGAGTCTTTATCAAATTTACCTCCGGCACCTATCTTGGTCATTACAACTTCAAGCGCAGAAACTCCTTCTTTTTTATGCATCCCTACAGGGATACCACGTCCATTATCTTTTACCGATAAAGAGTTATCTTCATTTATAACAACATCTATTCTATCACAATGACCTGCCATTGCCTCATCGATAGAATTATCTACTACTTCATACACCAAATGATGTAACCCTCTAACACCAACATCACCAATATACATTGAAGGACGCATTCTTACATGCTCCATCCCTTCTAACGCCTGAATACTATCTGCTGAATAATCCTGTTTTTTTGCCTCTTCGCTCATAATTTTTATCACTCTTTTTTATGTGTTTTCAAAAACATACAAATATAAAAAAACACGTTCGTTTGAACGTGTTTTTTCGGGTGTTTAATAACGGAAGTTATTAACAAGTTCTCTATAAAAAGAGATACATTAAATTTAGAGTGTTAGCGCCTCTCGATAGTTATCGAGATTATTTAATGATTTTATTTTAAAAAAATGAAACAGCTTAAAAGTAAGTAGTTATTTTAAGCTGCTCCTAATTAAAAGCAATCAACCCAATTTGCTCAATTATTTAATTTTTGTTTGATTAGTTCAAATGTAGAAATAGAATCTAAAGAAATTCTTAAGTTTTAGCTTTAGTTGAAAATTTATACATATAAAAAATGAAACAGCCTAGAATAAAGATATTCTAAGCTGTTCCTAATTAAAAGCAATCAACCCAATTTGCTCAATTATTTTAGTTTATTATTTAGGATCTTCTACTAGTTCTTTAATGTCTATAACATTACCTTCAGCATCAATAAGTGCTTTAACATGTTGTTCACCTTTTACTAATTTAACATAATACACTTCTTTCTCATCTTGTACGGTTTTATATGCTTTTTCGGCAGTGAATCCGGTAAATTGCTCTCCCAATGCTTTAGTAACTGCCTCAGGTAATTCACTTATCTGAACTTCAACTTTTTCTTGTTCAATCGCTTGCACTTTTTCCTTTGTTTCTTGTGCAAAAGTTGTGGTACTTACTAAACTTAGAACTGCAAATGCTAATAAAATACTTAATTTTCTCATGATTTTTTGTTTTTACTTATTTATATTTGTTTGTATGGTTCAAATGTAAAAACTGAATCTAAAGAAAGTCTTAAGTTTTAAATAAAATTGAAATTTGATGTGTATTTTTCTCGTAGGAATATGAAACTTGCCAATCATTAACTTCGCAAATCTTTTTAACTATAGCCAAACCTAAACCCAGAGAATCCTTTAAAGTACTCGCTTTTTTAAAACGTGTAAATAAATTTTCTGGATCTTGATCTAAAGGAAGACCTGTATTCGAAAATATTAAAATATCACGAACGTGAATAATATCTATCGTACCATTTGGTATATTGTGTTTTATTGCGTTACTCAATAAATTAGAAATTAATGTATCAGCTAATACGGTATTTGTTGTTATACTGTAATCTGATAATTCAACTGTCACTTTTAAATTTTTATTTACAATAAAATCTTCATAGTTTTCTAATTGCCTTTCAATTATTTCTTTTAAAGAAATTTCTTCCTTATTACTGAACTGTTGGTTTTCAACTTTTGCCAACAGTAATAAAGTCTTATTTAGTTTTGAAAGACGTTGACCTGCTTGATATATAGATTGTAATTGTTTAGATTGTTCTTTGGTTATATCTACTGACTGTAATAATAACTCAATTTTAGATTGCATAATGGCAAGTGGAGTTTGCATTTCATGTGAAGCATTTTCAGAAAACTCTTTTAAGTTATTAAAATCTGATTGTAATTTTTGAGTTAGGTTTTTAATTGAATGATTTAACTCTACAAATTCGTCAATATTTGAAGGTTCTAACTCAATTGCGTTTTGATCTTGTATTGAAAAATTTTTCAATCTATCTAAGTTCGTATAAAATGGTTTCCAAATTTTCTTGGCAATCTGGGTGTTTAATATTAAAAGTCCTGTTAATAATAATAATATAAAAATAATGGTAGAGAGTGTAATGATTGAGACAAAATCTTTATTTCTAACTAAAGAGTTTCGTGTAACAATTTTATATCGCACTCCTTGTAATGTTTCATATGCAGTTAATTGTCTGTATTTTTCATACTCTTCTATCCCTTCAACATCTTCAATAGCATGAAAAATAAGTGTATCTTTAAATATAATAGTGTCATTCGGATAAAGCAATTTTTCAGCAGCAGTTAATTCTTCTGGTTCGTCAAAAATAGTTAACGGGTAGTTATATTTTATCACCTTTTCTATAACCTCTTTATTATAAATAAGTTTCTCATCAAGTCTATTATTCATTACTGTTGTCAATACAAAAAACAACATTACTCCAGATAATATAAAAATAATAGCTGAAAGTAATAAATAAGTTCTACTTGTTTTCTGAATTAACTTCATTTAGAAATCGCCTTAATTATCAGTAAATTTATAACCCAGACCATACATAGTTTGTAAGTAGTTAGGCGCTCCTAATTTTTTCATTTTTTTCCTAAGATTTCCCATATGGGTATAGATAAAATCAAAACTATCGGCCATTTCAATATTGTCGCCCCATAAATGTTCTGCAATAGATTCTTTTGTAAGCACTTTATCTTTATTAGTGATGAAATAAAGTAACAAATTATACTCTTTTTTAGTCAGTTCTATAGGTTTATTATTTATAGTTACCACTTTAGAATCAGGATTTATTTCAATTTCGTTAAATTGAATAGTGTCATTACCATCAAATTTTTTCCGTCTGATTAAAGAATTAACTCTTGAGTTTAATTCTGCCAAATGAAAAGGTTTTGTAATATAATCATCAGCTCCTAAATCTAAGCCTTTCAACTTATCATCTAATGAGTTTTTTGCTGACACGATTAGCACCCCAGTTTTGGATGATTTTTCTTTGATAAATTTTAATAGATCTATTCCACTACCATCTGGTAAAGTAATATCAAGTATAATTATATCATAATTAAAACTAATAATCTTATCTTCAGCTTCAAAGAAAGTGGAAGCTTTTTCACAAATAAAATCTTCATTTTGCAAATAACTAACAATAGTTTCTAGCAATTCTATTTCGTCTTCAACTATTAAAATTTTCATACGTTTAAATATTGTATTTGTTAATAAATAATTTAATCTACCTTCTCTTTCCGCTTTAACGGACAAGAAGATATGATTTAACACCCGATGGTTCTACTTTAGGGTAGTTTAATCGAAAAAATTGAGAATGCAAGTACTAATATATGCTATCGCATTAAAATTCAAATAGTGGTTGATTGATATTAAAAAACAAATGTAATGTAAAAATATTTATTTTTTCCTTATAATAGCTTTGTCTGTAAATTTTTCAAGCGTTATTTTAGGATTATTATAGATATAAATTTCTGATGAATTTACAGCAGAAATGATTATGGTATTTTCAGCATTGACATAAACATCAGAAGCGTCAGAAGCATTTAAAATTACGTCATCACATTCAAATTTACTAGCTTTTATATTACTTTTATTTTCTGCAGTAATAAATACATCTTTACAGTTACCTGACAGCTGAGTAGTTGAACTACCTAATGTAAAAAGTTCTGTTGTATTAGATATCAGACTTATCTTTGATCTACCTGTTTTATTTGCGTTTATTGTAGTATTTTCAGTATTTACTGTAAGATTCACATTAGCACTTTCATTATTATTCAGGTTAAATTGTTCAGATTTTATATCCATTTCAATTTTAGAATTTCCTTCTGCATTAATTGTTAAATTATTAAAATTAAAAAGACCTTCACCTTTGACATCTGCTTTCCCTTTAGTTGTAATTTCATCAATATATTCATCAATAGTAATATAAACATTTAAAACTTTTTTTTTACTTATTTTTTTGAATAGGTATACCACTAAAGTACTGTCTTTTACTTCTGTTATTACTGCAAACTGCAAATTCTCATCGGTTTCAACCACTACAGACTTTCCATTACCTTGAGTCAATACTACATCAATATTATCTCTAAGTTCAATTTTATTAAACTCAAAAATATCTCTGTTTTCTGTAATAACAACTTTATTACCTTTTAATTTTTTTTGAGCAACTAATGTAGTTACGGAAGCTAATAGTAAAAATAAAAATAAGGTTGATTTAATATTAAATTTCATAGACATCTGTTTTAACGTATCAAATATATTATAAAAAAATAAAAACTCCGTTAAAAAACAGAGTTTCAGTTATCTAATAACTTCTTTAATTATGAAACCCTGCTCTTTATCGGGTTTCTCAATTGCTAAACTTCAAAGAGTTTTACTAATACGCTTCATCATGAACATTAGCCACTGCTCTACCACTAGGATCATTCATGTTTTTAAAACTTTCATCCCATTCTAAAGCAATTTGAGTACTGCAAGCTACAGATGCCTCTTGAGGCACACACAATGCCGCAGCATCACTAGGGAAATGCTCTGCAAATATTGAACGGTAATAAAATTCTTCTTTTGAAGTTGGTGTTTGAATTGGAAACTTGTACTTAGCGTTAGCTAGTTGTTCATCAGAAACTTCTCTATCTACAACTTCTTTTAAAGTGTCTATCCAACTATAACCAACACCATCAGAAAACTGTTCTTTTTGTCGCCACGTTACACTTTCAGGAATCATATCTTCAAAAGCTTTACGCAACACCCATTTTTCCATTCTCTCACCATTTATCATTTTATCTTGCGGATTGATTCGCATGGCAACATCCATAAATTCTTTATCTAAAAACGGTACACGTCCTTCAATACCCCAAGCTGCTAAACTTTTGTTGGCTCGTAAGCAGTCATACATGTGTAATTTACTCAACTTTCGAACAGTTTCTTCGTGAAATTCTTTCGCATTTGGTGCTTTATGGAAATACAAATAACCTCCAAAAATCTCATCTGCTCCTTCACCGGATAATACCATTTTAATTCCCATAGATTTAATAACTCTTGCCATTAAATACATAGGTGTTGAAGCTCTAATAGTTGTAATATCATAGGTTTCAAGATTATATATTACATCTTTGATAGCATCTAACCCTTCTTGAATAGTAAATTTTATTTCGTGATGAATAGTACCTATATGATCTGCTACTTTTTGTGCTGCAGCCAAATCAGGTGAACCTTCTAACCCAACCGCAAATGAATGTAATTGTGGCCACCAAGCATCTGATTTATCATCAGATTCTATCCGTTTCTGTGCATATTTTTTTGCGATGGCTGAGGTTACTGACGAATCTAATCCCCCTGAAAGTAATACACCATAAGGTACATCAGACATTAATTGTCTGTGTACTGCTGCTTCTAATGCTTCTTTTATTTCCTTAATGCTCGTTTCATTTTCTTTTACGGCATCATACTCCATCCAATCTCTACTATACCATTGTTTCAACTCACCATCTTTACTCGATAAATAATGCCCCGGAGGAAATAATTCTATTTTTGTACAAACGCCTTCTAATGCTTTAAGTTCAGAAGCTACATAAAAAGTTCCGTGCTGATCCCATCCCATATATAACGGAATAATACCCATATGATCACGGGCAACAAAATATTCATCTGCGTCAGTATCGTAAATGGCAAAGCCAAAAATTCCGTTCAACTCATCTAAAAATTCCGTTCCTTTTTCTTGATATAATGCCAAGATAACTTCACAATCAGATTTTGTTTGAAAATTATATTTACCTTCGAACTGTTTTCTTAACTCTCTATGATTATATATTTCACCATTGGCTGCCAATATCAATTTTTTATCTTCACTATATAAAGGTTGTTTTCCCGATGTAGGGTCAACAATAGCCAAACGTTCATGAGCTAAAATAGCATTTTCATTACTGTGAATTCCGCTCCAATCCGGACCACGATGACGAATTTTTTTAGACATTTCTAATATTTGAGGTCTTAACTCAGTTGCTTTTTGTTTTAGATCAAAAGCACAAACAATTCCACACATAATCTATATTATTAATATTATGACGCAAAAATGAAACTTTTTATTCTAAAAAATTAATAAAATTAATAAATTAGTTACAATATGATAGTAATAACTGTATTTTAGTTAAATATTGAAAATAGAAATGCCAAATTGTTAATAACAATCTTATAAACTTTAAACTACCAGTATAATAAAATCATATTGTGTTACGTTGTAGAAAAAAACATAGTAGTTTTATGAAAAAATTATACTATCCTATTATCATTACCTTATTATTTACTCTTTTATTAATTACAGAGAGTCATGCTCAAAATTTCAATGAGGTTGATAATGCACCTCATGATATTTCTTATTGTAGAGAAAGCAAAACGACGCCTCCTTTAGCCAAAGTACTTTATGGAAGACCTCAAAAAAACGGAGAAACAGTTTTCGGGAATCTAGTTCCTTATAATAAAATTTGGAGAACAGGAGCTAATGAAGCAACTGAAATTAAATTTTATAGAGATGTTAAATTTGGAGATGTTTCTGTTGCAGCCGGCACATACGTATTATTGACAATTCCAGGTGAAAAAGAATGGGAAATTATCTTAAATTCTAAACTTGATGTTCTAGGTGCCTTTCAATATGACCCTCTTTATAATGTAGCTAAAATTAAAATTCCGGTAAGTGCTGCAGAGACTTTAGAGTCTTTTTCTATTGCTTTTAAAGACAGTAATGATGTTGTACAAATGGTTTTAGCTTGGGATAATACTCGTATTAGAATACCATTACTTTTTGAAAAAGAATCTGTTCTTGTAAAAATATAAAGTAATTATCACAAAAACTTATTCTCTTAAATAAGTGTAACTGTTAATCGCTAATTCATTAACTTTTATTTGTAATAGCATTCACTCTTTCTTCTAACTTATCAAAGTCTAATGCCAAATCAGCTAAAGTAGTTTGTGTAATACCATGCTTATTTTGAAGCGATATATATTCTTTAATTAATACTTCTAATGTTTCAGTTAGGCTATCTTTTTTTAAAACATCAGCTAGTTTTTTTGATATTTTTATGCTATTTGAGGGTGTATCATAAACCAGTTCTTGTTCATTAATTACATTTTCATTACTAATCATTTCTCCTTCATCATAGATAAGCCAATTCATATTTAAATCAACATAATTATCTCTAATCACTTTTAACTTTTCACTACCAATATGTTTACCACTTGCTAAAAACCCATTTGACACTCCAATCTTCCTGCAAAATTTACCTTGACTAATTTCTTTAAAATCAAGATATTGTAATATTTTTTCTTTAGTGTTCATAAAAATAGTCGATAATTATTTTATTTTGATAGATAATTGTATTATCTTGTAATGTGATTGTAACACAAATATAACAAACTAGCATCTACAAACAAATAAATCTATTCCTTTGATAAGCTCTAATGAAAGAAATAAATTAAAACTGTACCTTCCTTATAAGTACACCATTGATGTATTAAAGATATGTGAAGAAGAAAACTATACTATGCCGCGAGGCGGTAAGGTTACTGCACAAGATATAAGAAACACATTAAACGGGCGCGAACATTTTTTTATTGAAGAGGCTATTTTTAAGGTGGCAAAAATTAATAAAGAAAAAATTGAAAAATTACAAGAAGAACGTGATAAAATATTGAATATTAACTAAACCACTATGGATTGGAAATCCATAGGTTTTATAAAACAAACGAATGAAATTCGTTTCAAAACAAAATATTTGAAATTGATTTTAGAATATCGATTAACGAATTTTGAAGTAAAAAAAAGGAACTAATATGATCAATTCATTGAAAACAAGTTTCTTAAACTTCTTAATTCTTAAATCGTTAATCTTTGTTCTGAAATTCAAAATGAAATAACATTTATAGAAACTAAAGTAGCTGCAATAAAATTGCAGGGTTTTAACCTTTAACTAGATAATAAAAAAGACCCAATACCTAGTATTGAGTCTTTTAGTAAGTTTGATAGAATTTTAAATTTTATAGCTTAACTACTTCTTCAGTGGCCAATAAAGCGAAAAATTTATTTAAATCTGGCATTATAATAATATTAGTACGTCTGTTACGCGCTCTCTCTTGCCTAGTACTATTTCCTGTTAAGGGTACATAACTACTTCTTCCTGAGGGAATCAATCTAGATGGAGCAACTTTATATTTATTTTGTAATAATCTTACAATAGCTGTCGATCTTTTTACACTCAATTCCCAATTATCCTGAATACCTAAAGTATTGATAGTTCTTGCGTCTGTATGCCCTTCAACCATAACATTTATACTTGGTTCTGCATTTAATACATCTGCTAATTTTTGGAGCATTGGATATGCTTTACTACTTACTCGGTAACTAGCTGTTCTAAATAATAAACTATCAGCAACAGAAATCATTACAACTGTATTATCTATATTAACATCAATATTGTCATCACTATTTAACTCACTTGCATTGATTGATTTTCTTAAATTATGAGCAATAGCTATATTCATTGAATCTTTTAATGTTGTTGCTTTTGCCAATTCTTCAGAAGATACATTAGTAAGTGTTGCATTTAATTTAGCACGCATATTATTTGAAATTACGGTGCCTTCTTTAAATTCAATTTTTCTATCATTTTCTTCTTTTAAAACACCTGTTTCTTGTTGTAAAGAGCTTATTTTAGTATTATACTCATCTACACGCTTGGTGATTTTTGCGAATTTGGTTTCAAGATCTTCTTTTTCTAAAGTTGTTTTTTGTAACTGACCTTTAGTGTCAGTTAAATTTTGTTCCAATTCAAGGTATTTCTTTTTTGAAACACATGAAGTCAATAATGTAGCTAATACAACTACTGTAATAACTTTCTTTAACATAATTTATATTTTTAGGTTTAAAATAAATATTGTCATGACAAAATCTTTAAGTCATGGCTTTTAATAGTACAAGATTATAAACGAAATCTAAAGGAATTCTTAAGATTTAAAATAATAATAAATTTTGTGAGTAAATATTGATAAACTATAAAGTAGTAGTAATTTACTTTCAGAATTGTAAGTTTTTAACTATTTGTTGCATGATAGGGATTACTTCTCGCTCAAACCATCTATTCTTAGCTTTCCAGATATTATTTCTTGGAGAAGGATGCGTTAACACCAAATATTTCGGCAAATATTCTTCAAACTTTTTGACGGTATCAGTCAAGGTTCTCTTAGCAGTTTTGCCAAGATAATAATCTTGAGCGTATTTCCCGATAAGTATAATTAACTCTGCATTTTCAATCAAATTTAACACTTTATTATGCCATAGTGGCGCACATTCTTTTCGTGGAGGTAGATCTCCTGACTTTCCTTTTCCGGGATAACAGAAACCCATAGGTAGTAATGCAACTTTTTCGGAATTATAGAAATCTGGCTTTGATAGTTGTAGCCATTCTCTTAATGTATCACCGCTTTTATCATCCCAAGGAATATTACTTTTATGGACTACCAGTCCGGGAGCCTGACCAATAATGATTATCCTACTTTTAGGATGTGCAGTAAGTATAGGGTTTACGCCTAATGGCAAATGGATGGAACATTCATTACATTTTAAGATGGGCTTTAACAAAGTTTCCATAAATTTCTATATTATTAAAATATAGTTTATTTATTCAGACGGTGGTGTAATCATAATATGTGCATTTGCCTTACCTGGAAACATCAACCATGGGTGTCCGGGAGCGTTTGGGCTTAGCGATAAACCTGTAGTGGCTTGTGTTGCAAATGGAATATACACAACATAACGATACTTGGCATTTCTAACTTTACTGCTATCTATATCAAACCAACCTTTATGCCCATGTAAAATATGTAAAGTAGCTGATTTTTTCGGCATAGATAAAGAACCGTCTCTAGCCTCTTTTTCTCTGGCGTCTCTACGTTCTGTAAATGATTTACCTTCAGCTTTTAACACTCTCCCTCTAGCCATATAAGGATCTAGATCTTTATGATAACTTACCACTTCAAAACCGTCTTTATTGGGATTGTCAGCAATACATACCATATCATTTTTACCTTCTCTTAATGTTATAAAATTACCTTCGCCATCATAACCATATACCTTAGCATTTTCTCTAACTTCTTGTGGTGCAGCCAATAATGCAGACGCGATTTGTTGTTCATTTGTAAGTTTTTGATTGGGTATTTTTTCTTTTACTTCTACTAATTTAACTTCTTCTTTTGGTTTATCTGCTTCAACATCATTTTTAATTTCCTTACAACTTGATATAAGTACTAAGAAAACGATAAAAAAAGTAGATATGTAAAGTTTTGAAATGTGCATAATCAATAATATTAAGTTAAATTATATCATACTAAATTACTGTAAATAATTTAGTTAATTGTTAAATTTTGGTAATAAGAAAACTTAATCCTTCTTTTAGGGTTTAAAATCAATTATTCTTTTTACAATATCATTAAAAATGTGCATATATTTCGTTATATCGTAAAATAGAAAGGTTTTACTATATTTACTTCTCTAAAAAATAATATAGAATTATGAAGGCAATTAATCTAATCTTAATCATTTTACTATTTTTCTCGTGTAATAATGAAAAAAAAATGACAACAGAAGAATTAACTCAAAAAGCTAAAGAAATACATAAAAGGGTAATAACACTTGATACACATGCAGATATCAATATTAAAAATTTTACAGATACTATAAATTATTCGCAACACTTAGAAAGTCAGGTAAACCTACCTAAAATGATAGAAGGCGGATTAGATGTTGCTTGGTTTATAGTTTATACAGGTCAAGACTCACTCAACACAGATGGTTATAAGAAAGCATATGATAATGCAATAAGTAAATTTGATGCTATTCATAGGTTAGTTGATCTATATGCGCCTGATGAAATAGAACTCGCCTTAACTTCTGATGATGTCCGTAGAATAAATGCTGCCGGTAAAAAAATAGCAATGATAGGTATTGAAAATGGATATCCTGTCGGAACTGATTTAAGTAATGTTAAAAAGTTCTATGACCTTGGCGGAAGGTATATGTCATTGGCTCATAACGGACATAGTCAACTAAGCGATTCAAATACAGGAGAAAAGGATAGTATTTGGTTACATAACGGACTTAGCGAATTAGGGAAACAAGTGATTGCAGAAATGAATAGATATGGTATGATGGTAGATATTTCTCATCCTTCAAAAGAGGCTATCAAACAAATGATATCGTTGTCAAAAGCGCCTGTAATTGCTTCACATTCTTCTGCAAGAGCTTTATGTAATCATAGCCGTAATTTAGATGATGAATTATTACAGTTAGTCAAAGAAAATGGTGGCGTTGTGCAAACTGTAGCATTCCGTTCTTATCTAAATGAAGAGAAATCTAAAATAAGGAGTGAGCGCATGAAAGATTTAGTTAAAGCAACTGCTGACTCGTTAAACATAAAATGGTATGATTGGACTGAATTTGGAAGTTTAAATGATGATGAACAAACTAAATTTATCGAAAATCGAAAAAAAGTTATGGACGTTGCTAATAATAAAGCAAAATTAATAGATGGTTTTCCGTCTGACGTTAATATTTCAGACTTTGTAGATCATATTGATTATATGGTTGACCTTATCGGAATAGAACACGTAGGTATCAGCTCAGATTTTGATGGTGGTGGTGGTATTGAAGGCTGGGAAGATGCTTCTGAAACTTTTAATGTAACACTAGAATTAGTTAAACGTGGATATACTGAAAATCAGATAGATATGTTATGGAGTAGAAACTTATTACGTGTGTTAGATAGATGTCAAGAAGTAGCAGAAGAAATACAAGGTAAAAGTTAATGCTTTTACTGTTAATTTGAACTTTTAATCATCTCCTTAAATAAACAAAGTTGAAAGATTACGAGTTAACTAACATTGTGAGGTTGTTGTGGTTTTAAAAATAAAGCCTCTTAATGACTTCTTAATTTATTAGTGTTTATTAGTGTAATTAGTGTCTAAATAACTCCAAAATATCTTGACCAATTCGCTTAGGTTTTAAGTTTTCTTTATCTAATAAACAAAATGTAGTTTTAGATTTCGTTAATATCTTCACAATAGATATGTACAACCCTTGTTGACTTTACACCATGAGTTTCATCTATCCACGTATAAACAGTAATAGTATCATTTACATAAGCTTGACTTAAATAATCTATTTCATGTCGTAGGGTCATCCAAACACATTCATCTTTAATATCGGTGGTTGCTAATGCATCCCAATGCATATAAGACACTTCTTGTACCCATTGTAAATACACCACATTATTTACATGGTTCAATACATCAATATCCTGTAGTTTCACTTTAAATGAGTGTTGGAACGAGACTTTATCTTCTGGAATTTTAGTATTCATTTTTACTCTATAACATATATTATTAATAATCCGACAACAATACAAATAGCAAAACTCATCAATGTACCTATAAGTACATATTCAGTCTGTTTTCTACCACCTTTTGAATCACTAAATCGCAATATTGATTTGGCAGCAATTAAAAAACCAATGGCTGAAAAATTACTAGACAAAATAAAGGTTAACACTAAAATACGTTCAAAAATACCTATATAACGTCCGGCTTTTTTTAAACTACTCTGCTCCTCTTCTACGGCAATTTCTTGTTGCCAACGTTCAGTAGCTTTGCCTATGACAAAACCTACAGGAAAAATAACTGTCAAATAACCTATCAATATTGCTAATTTTTCTGTGGAAGAAAAGAATGTTCTAACTTCAGGAAACACATCGCTATAACCTTGTATCAAATATAACCAAGCTATAATTAAAATAATAATATGCAAAAATTGATCTATTAAAAAATATTTTAGATTATCTTCTTTTTGATGTAACTTCCATAAATCAATAAAAAAGTGAGTAATAATAATACCTAAAGGCACTAAAAAGCTTGACCATTGCTGTAATACGACATAAGTGAGAACACCTGCTAATATACTATGCATGTATAAAT
>CAZHYX010000026.1:0-1021 GCA_964536675.1 uncultured Flavobacteriaceae bacterium | reverse complement strand
GACCCTACTTTGTGTATGCGTTTGTGTTCTACCATCTTTTTGCTTTGAAACACAAAATCAGTTAACACATGTGCTAACAGTAATTGTAGTATGATGATAGTATTATATTCCATCTTTATTATATTTAGATACAACTGCTTGGTATCGATCTAATAATAAAGCAATTGAATCCCAATTAGCTACCTTTTTACGATGATTCACAGCTGATTGATTAATACCCAACGTTTCAGCAATTTTCACTTCTTTATACCCTTTATGCAAGTAATAGATAACTTCAGCAGAAGACATGCTCCATTTACTAGTTACACTATCTAACAAACTAAAATGTACATTAAACTCATCGTTTAAATTATTGTCAGCAGTTTTTAATAATAATCTAGGATAATCACCCTTCATAGTATCTAAAGCCTTTCCTGAAAATTGAAAAGCTTCGCCATTAGATTCTAAAATTGATTCGCGTTTTAAATTAATGGTTCCGATACCAATAGCTATACGAAAGTCAGGTAACCCAGAAATTTTCTTATTTTTTATCGGAATTTTATTTACTGCTGTTTTTATAGCTATTACTAAGTCTAGCGCAATTGTTGGATTAATAACAATTCCTTGAAAACTATCGCCTCTAAATATTTTAAAATCAGTATCGTATGTTGATCGAAAATGTTCGAACTCCTGATTTACAACATCAAGAATAGTATCTAATTCTTGAGAAGTGTATTTTGTAGAGTCTATTAAATCTCCTGTAATAACTGCTTTCATATAGCAAATATACTAAAAATATTAGTCTGTAGGCTAATAAATAGTAAATATTAGTCTGTAGGCTAATAAATAATCTATTAATGAAACACCATTTAAATCAGTAGTTAATACTTCGCTCATATAATCAAAATAAGGACGGATAGCTTTAAAAGCTGTAGCAACATCATTTAAAAAACTGGGAGACATAACTTCTGCATCTGAGAACTTTTTGGTAAAAATAAATTGTTTTTTTCTTATTAAATCTATGGCTTTGTGTTCTTTATCA
>CAZHYX010000025.1:0-16437 GCA_964536675.1 uncultured Flavobacteriaceae bacterium | reverse complement strand
TTGAAAGAAACTGTCAAATGGCTGAACAAGTAGGGAATTGGATTGAAAAATCAGAACAGTTGACTTTATTATCTGAAGTTAAATTAAATATTGTTTGCTTCAAAGTTTCACAACAAATGGGATTTTCAACAGAAACATATCTGAAATCTATTAATGAAACAAACAAGGTGTTTATGACACCAACAAATTATAATGGGGAATATGCCATTAGAATTGCTTTTAGTAATTGGTCAACTCAAATTAAGGATATAGATGAATTATTAGAACTCTTAAATAAATGCATAACTAAATAAAAACAAAGTCGCTAACAATCTGTATAGTTAATTCAACTTATAAGATAATTCCATTTCATCTAATTCATTTAACAAGTCTTGCGATATTTTTACTTTAGAACTCCGACTGGGCATATGTAATTTTAACTGCTCTTCCATATCATACACTACAAAATTTAAGAGATCTTTACCTGTATGATTATTTAATACTTCTTCAATAGCGTTTACCTTTTTATCGTCTAATTCTAAAATATTTAACTGTAAGGTCAGCTTTTTAGCTAAAGCTTCCAACACATCTTGCAACATTTGTATTCCATTAAATTGTATACGGATATCACCTTCTCTCCATCCCGGACGAACTGACATTTTAATATGTAAAAATGAATTTGGAATTAAAAAATGCTTATGCTTTAAATAATCTTCACCAAACATCCTAAATTCATGTGCTTCTGAATAATCTTCAATGGTAAATGCTACCCATCCTTTTCCGTTTTTCGAAATTCTATGCTGTACATCGGTAACAATACCACCAATAGTTAGATCTTTATTTAACAGGTCATTCAAATTGTTAAAAACATTGATAGGCGCATTACAGAAATATTTCATTTCAGTTTTAAAATCATCTAGTGGATGACCAGAAATGTACATCCCAATAACTTCCTTTTCTTTGGCTAGTTTCTCCATAATTCCCCATGCTTCACATTCAGGAATTTTAGGTTCTTCAAATTGCACTTCAGAAGTTTCTCCAAACAATGATACCTGAGCAGAATTTGCATTTTCTTGAAATTTATTACCAAAACGAATCGCTCTTTCAATAAAGGTCTGCCCTCTTTCATCCAATTCAAAATATTGAGATCTATGTGTATCGATAAACGAGTCGAAACCACCTGCTAATACCAATCCGTCAAAAGCTTTTTTATTTGCTGACCTCAAATCTACTCGTTTAGCAACATCAAAAATAGATTTATAATTGCCATTCTCTTTACGTTCTGAAATAATAGCTTCTACAGCATTTGCTCCTACTCCTTTAATTGCTCCAATTCCGAAACGGATAGCACCTTCCTTATTGACAGCAAACTTGTAAAAAGACTCGTTAATATCTGGACTCAGCACTTCAATATTTGCTCTTTTACATTCATCCATAAAGAAAGAAACCGATTTGATATCTCTCATATTATTAGACAATACGGCAGCCATATATTCAGCTGGATAATGAGCCTTTAGATAAGCTGTTTGATAAGCTATATAAGCATAACAAGTTGAATGCGACTTATTAAATGCATACTCAGCAAATGCTTCCCAATCTTTCCATATTTTTTCTAAAATTTCTTCGGGATGATTATTCTTTTTTCCACCTTCAATAAATTTAGGTTTGAGTTGTTGGAGTAAAGCCATTATTTTTTTACCCATTGCTTTCCGAAGTACATCGGCCTCACCTTTTGTAAATCCTGCAATTTTTTGCGACAATAACATCACCTGTTCTTGATAAACGGTAACGCCATAAGTCTCTTTTAATGATTCTTCCATTACCGGAAGGTCATATTCAATAGCTTCTATACCGTGTTTACGTTGGATAAACAATGGAATATATTCCATCGGTCCCGGTCTATACAAGGCATTCATAGCAATTAAATCGGCAAACTCAGTAGGTTTTAACCCTTTTAAATGTTTTTGCATTCCCGGTGATTCATACTGAAAAATACCAACCGTTTCACCTCGTTGAAAGAGCTTATAGGTTTTTTCATCATCTAAAGGAAATTCGTCAGGGATTAAATCTTTTCCGTGAAGCGCTTTTACAATTTTACAAGTATCCTTGATTAACGTCAATGTTTTTAAGCCTAAAAAATCCATTTTTAATAAACCGGCATCTTCAACTACATTGTTGTCAAATTGAGTTACATATAAATCAGAGTCTTTAGCGGTTGCCACCGGAATTAAATTCGTAATATCTTCAGGCGTAATAATCACTCCACAGGCATGTGTACCCGTATTACGCAATGAGCCCTCTAAAGCAACCGCTTGTTTTATCATTTTTGCTTCAATACCTTCACCATCAGCTAAATTCCGCAATTCATTTACATTTAGAATCTCATCTTTTCTAAGTTCTTTAATTTTAGCAATACTTTTTTCGTCTTCACCAAAAATAGTTTTCAACTTGGTATTCGGTATTAATTTGGCTATTTTATCGGCATCATGCAAAGGTAAATCTAATACTCTTGAGGTATCTCGAATAGAAGATTTTGCAGCCATCGTACCATAAGTAATGATTTGAGCTACCTGATTAGCACCATATTTATCAATTACATAATCAATTACTTTTTGGCGCCCTTCATCATCAAAATCTATATCAATATCGGGCAATGAAACACGATCAGGATTTAAAAAACGCTCAAAAAGGAGATTGTATTCCAATGGATCAATATTGGTAATCCACAAACAATAAGCTACTACTGATCCGGCTGCAGAGCCACGACCGGGCCCTACAGAAACGTCCATTTCACGTGCCTTGGCAATAAAATCTTGTACAATTAAAAAATAACCCGGATAACCCGTGTTTTCGATAACCTCTAATTCAAAATCAATTCGTTCTTTAGTTTCAGCATCTAAGTCACCATAACGTTTTTTAGCACCTTCAAAAGTAAGGTGTTTTAAATAGGAATTTTCACCTCTTACACCGCCATCATCAGCATCTTTTTCGTTAATAAACTCAGTTGGAATTTCAAATTTTGGTAATAATACCTCTCTTGCAAGTGTATATATTTCAATCTTGTCTACAATTTCTTGAATATTAATGATAGCCTCGGGTGTTTTTTGAAACAATTGTTTCATCTCATCCTGACTTTTAAAATAATATTCATCATTTGGCATTCCAAAACGAAAACCCCTACCTCTACCTTTTGGTGTTGCTTGTTTTTCACCTTCCTTTACACATAATAAAATATCATGCGACTCGGCATCATTTTTATTGAGATAAAAAGTATTGTTAGTTGCTATAACTTTTATATTGTGTTTTTTAGAAAAGGCTAATATTACTTCATTTACATGTTGCTCATTTTCTTGTTGATGATTGTTCAATTCTAAATAAAAATCCTCACCAAAAGTAGTTTTCCACCACAGCAATGCTTCTTCCGCTTGTTTTTCTCCAATATTTAGAATTTTACTAGGAATTTCACCATACATATTTCCGCTTAATACTATAACGTCTTCTTTATATTGTTCAATAATTTTTTTGTCAATACGTGGCACATAATAGAATCCGTCTATATAAGCAATAGATGACATTTTTGCTAGATTGTGATAACCATTTTTATTCTTGGCAAGCAATACTATTTGATAGCCATTATCTTTTGTAGATTTGTTTAGATGGTCTTCACAAACATTGAACTCACAGCCTACAATTGGTTTTATAGGGTTTTCAGCATCTTTATTATGTTTTAAAACTTCTTTTACAAAATTAAAAGCACCCATCATATTACCAGTATCTGTCAATGCTACAGCTGGCATTTGATTATCAACAGTGGCTTGAACTAGGTTAGCAATACTTGAAGTGGATTGTAAAATAGAAAATTGAGAATGATTGTGTAAGTGAGAAAAAGAATAACCCTCTAAATTCTTTACTGTTGAGCTAGATTCTTTAATATCATCTGTAGAAGTCTCTGCAGATTTCTTCTTTAATTCAGCACTTTCCTTTTTTAGATTGATATGCTTTAAACCTATTAATTTAATTTCCTTTGGATTTTCATCATTAAACTTCTCAAAATAATCAGGAGCAACATCTAATTCTTCAAGTCTGAATAGTTGTTTTCTGATGAGTTCAAAAAAGCATCTGGTAGTAGCTTCAACATCTGCCGTAGCATTATGTGCTTCAGCAAAAGGAGCATTAAATAAATGCTGATGTAATTCTGTCAAGGTTGGTAGCTTAAACTTACCGTATCTACCTCCAGAAATTTCACATAATTTTGCCGTAGTTTCAGTACAGGTATCTAAGACAGGTAAATCATTAAGTTTGGTTTCAATTTCTTTTCTGTGATATTCACAGCCCATAATATTCAAATCAAAACCTACATTTTGACCAACTACAAAGTTAGTTTTTGAAAGTGCTTCGTTAAATAATTCTAGCACATCAGTTAATGGCTTCCCTTTTTCTTGAGCCAATTGTGTAGAGATACCATGGATTTGTTCAGCGTCATACGGAATGTTAAATCCGTCCGGTTGAATTAAAAAGTCTTGATGTTCTATCAATTCGCCCAACTCATCATGTAATTGCCAAGCAATCTGAATACACCTTGGCCAATTATTAGTATCAGTAATCGGAGCATTCCATTTTTTAGGTAAACCGGTAGTTTCAGTATCAAATATTAAGTACATTGATTGCGAAATTTTTAGTGAAAACTAGGAAGTTTAAAAGTAATTATTTCAAAGTTTCTTAAAGTTGTTTAACTGTTTTTTTTATTAACAGATATTTTTAACTGCATTTTTTATAAAAAAATGTAACATTTTTGTAAATTAGCATACTTATTACAAACAACAATTAATTAAAAAAACAGAAAAATGAAGAAAATTACGCTACTGGTATTAGCTATTTGTGCAAGTATAACTATAAATGCTCAAACAGCTGATGAAATAATCTCAACTTATTTTGAAAATATTGGCGGTTTAGAAAACCTAAAAAAAGTTGAAGGTATTAAAATGACCGCAACTGCCAAAGGTCAAGGAATGGAGATTCCTATTGAAATAGTTCAACTAAATGGAGGGAAACAATATGTAAAAATTAGTATTCAAGGAAAAGAATTGATGCAAGGTGTTTTTGATGGTGAAACCCTATGGAGTACCAACTTTCAAACAATGAAAGCTGAAAAAAGTGATGCCGAAGCAACTGCAAATTTTAAACTAGATGCCAATGATTTTCCTGACGCTTTTGTAGATTATAAAGAAAAAGGTTATACTATTGAATTGATCGGTAAAGAAACTATTGATGGTGCTGAAACTTTTAAAATTAAATTGACAAAAGAACCTGTAACAGTTGATGGTAAAAAAGAAGACAACATTAACTTTTACTATTTTGATACTGAAAATTATGTACCTATTGTTATACAAAGTGAAATTAGATCTGGCCCTATGAAAGGTCAAACTTCTGAATCTAAAATGAGTGATTACCAAGAAGTTGACGGTATTTATTTTCCTTTTTCAATGTCTCAAGGTCTTAAAGGTCAGCCTGGACAAACGATGACTATCACAAAAATTGAACTGAACCCTACAATTGAAGACAGTGTATTTGCTTATCCTGACGAAATAGCCACAGAAGAAAAAAAATAAATATATATTCTTAAAATCCTCAAAATACCTTTGAGGATTTTTTTATTAATTAACCTCCTCAATAATGAAAAAAATAATTTTAACCATTGTATTGAGTATAGTAACGTTTTTCTATACTAATGCTCAAGAAGAAATTGTACTTAAAGGCAAACAACTTTTTGGAGATTTAACAGCAAGACATATTGGCCCTGCATTAATGAGTGGTCGTATTAACGACATGGAAAACCATCCAACAAATGACCGTATTATTTATGCCGGAACTGCCGGTGGTGGAGTATGGAAGTCAAATGATGGTGGCACAACTTTTAATTCTATTTTTGATGATTATTGTCAATCTATAGGTGCTGTAGAACTAGATCCAAATGACCCTGACAAAACCATTTATGTAGGTACGGGTGAAACTTGGACACGTAATAGTGTATCTATTGGGGATGGATTATATAAATCAATCGATGGTGGTTCAAACTGGAAAAAAATAGGATTTGAAAATTCTGAGCGTATTGCCAATATTATTGTAAACCCAAAAAATTCAAAAGAGGTTTTTGTTGCTGTATTGGGTGCTCTTTGGGGCGATAGTGAAGAGAGAGGTGTCTATAAAACTACTGATGGTGGTTCAAACTGGACTAAGATTTTATATGTAAATCCTAAAACGGGGGCTGCTGATTTAGCCATGGATCCTAATGACCCAAACACATTATATGCTTCAATGTGGGAATTCCGTCGTACGGGATGGTCATTCGAATCGGGTGGTGATAATAGTGCTTTATATAAATCTACCGATGGCGGTGCAACATGGAATAAAATTCATAATGGTTTTCCGAAAGGGAAACTAGGAAGACTGGCTGTTGCTGTTGCTCCTTCAAATTCAAAGATTCTTTACACAGTAATTGAAGCCGAAAAAGATGAAAGAAAAGGATTATATCGAAGTGATGATGCTGGTAATAGCTGGAAACAACTAAATAATGACTTTGGCATTACTGTACGTCCATTTTACTTTTCTAGAATAGTGGTTGATCCTAAAAACCCAGATGTAATCGTTAAAGGTGGTTTAAGAGGTTCTATTTCAAGAGATGGTGGAAAAACCTTTAAAAACCTTGGAAGAATGCATGCTGATATTCATGATATTACTTTTGACATTCATAATTCAGATAGAATGTATTGTGGTACTGACGGCGGTGTTTACCGCTCATGGAATGGTGGTACAACCATGGAAATTGTAGAAAATCTACCCTTATCGCAATTTTATCATGTGAGTGTTGATGACGCTGAACCATATAATGTATATGGTGGTTTACAAGATAATGGCTCTTGGTACGGTCCGTCTTCTTCTCCTGGCGGAATTAATGCTAGAGATTGGAATTCTGTAGGTTATGGTGACGGTTTTAGAGTATTAAAACACCCTACAAAAAATATTATCTATTCTGAAATGCAAGGAGCTGATAATGTTTGGCGATATAATGTTGACAATAAAAGAGTTAAAACCATTCAGCCTTTACCCCAAAAAGGAAGACCAAAATTACGTTTTAACTGGAATGCCCCAATGGCAGTAAGTACACATCAACCAGATCGTTTTTATATGGGAAGTCAGTTCTTACATAAATCAGAAGATATGGGTAATACTTGGAAAATTATTTCACCAGATTTAACAACAAATGACCCCTCAAAACAATTACAAGAAGGTTCAGGTGGTTTATCAAAAGATAATTCCGGCGCCGAAAATCACACAACTATTTTTACCATAGCTGAATCTACTTTAGATGAAAATATAATTTGGGTTGGTACAGATGATGGTAATGTACAAATTACCAAAGATGGTGGTAAGACTTGGACAAACACTTCTATGAACATCTCTGGCTTACCTAAAAATATATGGTGTTATCATATTGAAGCTAGTGTTTTTGATAAAGGTACCGCATATGCTGTCTTTGATGGTCACACTATGAACAATATGAATCCTTACGCTTATAAAACTACTGATTTTGGTGAAACTTGGACAAATATTATTACCGATGATATAACGGGCTTTGTACGGAATATTCAAGAAGATTATGTGAACTCTGATCTATTATTTTTAGGGACTGAATTTGGATTATATATTACTATTGATGGAGGAAAACATTGGAATAAATTTACAAATAATATGCCAGCAGTAGCGGTTCATTTTATTGACTTACAAAAACGAACCAATGATTTGGTTATGGGAACACACGGTAGAGGTGTAATTATAATTGATGATATTTCACCTTTACGGGAAATAAATCAAGATGTACTACAAAAAAAGGTACACTTTTTTAACACTAAACCAACTGTAATGTTTGAAGAAGGTAGTTTCTCTAGTGGTTTTGGAATAGAAACTCAATTTGTTGGGTCAAACCCAAGTCGCGCCGCACAAATCAAATATTACTTAAAGAAACGTCATACGTTTGGTAAAATGACCATGGAAGTTCAAGATATGAATGGTAATTTAATGACTACGCTTGGACCAGGAAAATCAAAAGGTATCAATATTGTAAACTGGAATTATAGAATTAAACAACCAAAAGTCGCCAAAGGAAAAACATTTAGTTTTGGAGGTTTTGCTTCTCCTAAAGTAAAAGCAGGAACATATAAAGTTGTACTAAAAAAAGGAAAAGATACCTATGAACAAAATATTGAGGTTATTTATGACCCAAAATCAAAATTATCAGTAGATGATAGAGCATTACAGCATAATACCACAATGAAAATGTATAATATGACGCAGGAGTTAGCATATATGGTATATGAATTAGATGCAATTTTAGAAAAAGCCAACGAGCTAAAAAATAAAAAACTGATTGGTAAATTAACTCTGTTAAAAGAATCATTGGTAATTACAACCGGAGATAATTATGTGGGTTCAGCTGAACCTCAATTAAGAGAGAAAATGGCTGATTTGTTTAGTAAACTTGTAACTAGCTACGATAAACCTTCAAGTGCTGAGTTAGAAAATTTAAGCATTATCGAAGAACGTTTTACCAAAGCTAAAAAGGATTTTGCTAAAATTAAAAAGAAAGTAAAATTCTTAGATGATTTAAAATTGAAAACTTTTGAGGAGTTTATAAAATAAATTGTAGCCAAAACTAAAGTAGGAATCAATTTTGGTCTCCCAAGGTTTGTATATCCATTATTAGGTCCTCTATGTTATTTGCATGGACTGAAATTTGGATTTGAAGAGAAATAAGCTATTGATTCTTAATTATTTTGCTAACTTTTTCTAAATCTTCGATAGTATCAACTCCGATAGTTTCTATATCTGTAATCTCAACTTTTATTTTCTTTCCGTTTTCAAGCCATCTATTTTGCTCTAATGATTCAGCGGTTTCCAATAATGTTTGTTGTAAACTCGCAAATTCAATTAAGGCTTGGGGTTTAAAAGCATACATACCTACATGTTTATAAAATGTATGTTTTTTCTGCCAGTCTGTTTTTTCTGCATCACGTATAAAAGGAATTACTGAACGGCTAAAATATAAGGCATTCTTTAATTTATCAATAACAACATAAACCCCACCATCAAATAGATTTTCTTTTTCCTTAACAGGAATTATCAATGTTGCCATTTGAGTTTCATCACTTAAAAAACTTGAAATTAAGAGTCTGATTTGTTCAGGGTCTAACAAAGGTTCATCACCTTGAATATTTACAACTACATCGAATTCTAAATTATGTTGTTTTGTAAAAACCCTATAAGCCTCTAAACATCTATTTGTACCAGTATTATGATCGGGAGATGTCATTACCACGTCTCCACCAAAATCTTGTACAGCTTTAACAATACGCTCATCATCAGTAGCTACAACAACATACTCTAGTGTTTTTTTAGCCTGTTCATATACATATTGTATCATTGGTTTACCACAAATATCTAGTAATGGTTTCCCTTCTAATCGTGTCGATCCATAACGGGCAGGAATAATTCCTAAAATATTCATCTTTTAAATTTTATGCAAATATCAGTAAAAAATAATAGTTAAACATTTTTATTTAGATTTAGCGTCATCGATAAAGATCTAAGACCACTATGCTCAAAGAGAAAAGAAAAAAGACTTGCTCGATATATACTTGAATATCATTAATTTATATCAAATTTTATTTATAAATTATACTGAAAAACAAACCCTTTTTAAGATAAATAATTATCAATTATCCTATTCAAGAAAATTCTAAGTTTTTAATCATATAGTATAATTTAAATTAATTGATTTTAAGAGTTTTGTAATCAAAAAACTTAGTATATTTGCGCCCACTTAATAAAAGTACAAATTAATAATCAAGGTCGTGTACCTTAAAATTTAACAAAAATGTCAGTAAAAATTAGATTACAAAGACACGGGAAAAAAGGCAAACCATTTTATTGGATCGTTGCCGCTGATGCCCGTTCAAAAAGAGATGGTAGGTTATTAGAAAAATTAGGAACTTACAACCCTAACACGAATCCTGCAATAATAAATTTAGATATTGATGGTGCTGTAAAATGGCTTCAAAATGGAGCACAACCTACAGATACTGCAAGAGCAATTTTATCGTATAAAGGAGCTATGCTAAAAAATCATTTAGTAGGTGGCGTTCGTAAAGGTGCTTTAAGCGAAGAACAAGCAGAAGAAAAATTTAATGCTTGGGTAGAAGAAAAAACAAATAAGATTACCGCGAAAACTGATGGCTTATCAAAAGAGAAGTCTGATGCAAAAACAAAAGCCTTAGAACTTGAAAAAGAAGTAAACGAAAAGCGCAAGGCTGTGGCTGTTGTTGAAGTAGCTGTTGTTGAAGATACTGCAACCAAAACTGAAGAAGCTACAGAAGAAGCTCCTCAAACTATTGACGAAGCAGCCGCTGAAGCAAAAGGAGAAGAAGTTTCTGACACAGAAGCGTCTAAAGAAGAAGAATAAAAAATACTTTTTATATCTTTAAAACCACGCTTTATTAGCGTGGTTTTTTTATTTTCAAAAGTGTTTCTATTAATACAATTAGGTTTCGACTGCGACGCTCAACCTGACATTTAATTTTAATTTATTGTAATAAACTACTTAAAATCATGCAGAAAAAAGATTGTTTCTATTTAGGTAAAATTGTACGAAAACATAGTTTTAAAGGTGAAGTTGTTATTAAATTAGATACTGATGAACCTCAATTATACGCTAATATGGATGCCGTTTTTGTTGACCTTGGTAATAATTTACTTCCATTTTTTATAGAGAAAAGTTTATTACAAAAAGGAAATCAATTGCGTGTGAAGTTTGAAGATGTATCAAATGAAGAAGATGCTGATGCCATTTTAAAATCTGATGTGTATTTACCATTAGATCTATTACCTAAACTTACCGGAAATAAATTCTATTACCATGAAGTAATTGGTTTTACTATTGAAGATATTCATTATGGAAAAGTAGGCACTTTAACAGGTATTAATGATAGTACAGCACAAGCTCTTTTTGAGATTAAAAATGAGGAAGTTGAAATCTTAATACCAATGATTGATGACTTTATTAAAAAGGTTGACCGAAAAAACAAAATTATTGTTATTGAAGCTCCGGAGGGATTGATTGAAATGTATCTTTGAAAAAGAATATTCAGTTAGCAGTAGCAGTCGGCAGTAAATTATTTCAAAACTAATACTTTACATAAATTCAAAATCGTTTACCGTTAATCAAAAAAATGCCATTCAGATTCAAACAATTCACCATCAATCAAGACAAATGTGCCATGAAAGTTGGTACTGACGGAGTGTTGTTAGGCGCATGGACTTCAATAAACAACAATCCCAATTCGATATTAGATATTGGTACAGGTACAGGACTCATAGCGCTACAATTAGCACAAAAAAGTAATGCCTCAACTATTGATGCTATAGAAATTGATGATAGTGCCTTTGAACAAGCGGTTGTAAATTTTGAAAATAGCAATTGGGGAGATCGGTTATTTTGTTATCATGCTTCCTTACAAGAATTTACACAGGAAATTGATCAACAATATGATCTGATTGTAAGTAATCCACCATTCTATACTCCCACTCTGTCTTCGAAATCTCTCTCAAATGGAGAGAAAGCTATTTCTGAAGCTAGAAAAAAGGCAAGGTTTTATGATTCTCTACCATTTGAGAGTTTAATTTATAGTGTTTCAAAATTATTATCTGAAAATGGAGTTTTTTCAGTAGTCATTCCTTTTAAAGAGGAAGAAAAATTTATAGTTGTAGCGAAAACATATGAACTATTTCCTAATAGAATTTGTAGAGTCAAAGGCAATCTTCAATCAGAAATTAAGCGGAGTTTATTAGAATTTTCTTTCCGTAAAGACGAAATAAAAATTGAGAACCTAATTATTGAGATTGAACGTCATCAATATACGGCAGTGTACATTGCTTTGGTAAAAGATTTCTATCTTAAAATGAATGACTAATTAAAATTAGCCAATTACATTTTCGGGGTTATAACCTAGATAAGGTACTTTTATTTCTTTAAATTGAATACCATTTTCAGCTAATTCTTTTAAAATAGGTTCATACACTTCTTTAGTGATTGGCAATTGAACACCTGGCGTTTTAATTTCGCCATTTAATATTTTCAATGTTGCAATAGCAACTGGTAGGCCAACCGTTTTTGCCATGGCTGTATAAGTTTGGTCTTCACCAATAACAATCATACTTGATTCTATTTGTCGCTTCTCTCCTCGGTATTCATATCCAAATTTATGTTGCATCACAATCATATCTTTATCTTCTTCTTCTAATGACCAACTATCCATTAATATCTTTTGTAAAACCTGTGCTGGTGTAGCATCTTTTAATCCAACTATTTTACTAGGGTTAAAAACATCTAGCTCTAATAACTTTTCCCACATAATATCATCTTGATCAATTTTAAGGTATGATCTTAATTTCAACTCAACAGAATCATGAGGATTGTAGGTCAAAAATGAATTGGTAAAATCGCGATAACTCATCTGGTCAGAACCTTCAATAATATAACTATCATCAGTCATTCCTAATTGCACAAACATATTCCATGCTCTAGAAAAACCAATGCGACGTATAGTACCTCTATAAAGTGTCAACACGTCTTCTAAACCATATACATTACGATATTTCAATGAATCTCTATTCGCGTATGCTTCAAATTTACCATTGCCATTTACCTGTAAAATTTCTGTTCGTCTAAATAATTTGTGATACGGTATATACTTATATTTTCCTTCTTGAATAAATTTTGCAGCACCTCCTTGACCAGCAAGCACCACATTTCTAGGATTCCAAGTAAATTTATAATTCCATAAATTATTATCACTTTCTGGTGCTACCAAGCCTCCGGTAAACGATTCAAAAAGTAATAATTCGGCATCATTATTATCACGAATTCTATCAATAACTTGCATGGCACTCATATGATCAATACCTGGGTCTAAACCAATTTCATTCATAAAAACCAGGCCTTGTTTTTTTACATCTTTATCTAAGGCTTTCATTTCTTTAGAAATATAAGAAGCAGTAACCATGTGTTTTTTATAAGTAACACAATCTTTAGCAACTTCTATATGAAAACGAGCAGGGAGCATAGAAACTACAATGTCTGCATTCTTAATCACTTCTTTTCGAGCCTTTTCATTAAAAATATCTAGCTCAATGGCTCTTCCATTTTTATGATTATTTATTCTTTCTTCAGCTGCATTTTTAGAAACATCGCCAACAAGTATTTCAAGATTTTCATCAGATGATCGATCTAATAAATATTTAATTAATGATGAAGATGAACGTCCAGCTCCTATGATTAATATTTTTCTCATTTTGGTTTTGAATTATGGAAGCGAATGTATAAAATTTGAAGAATTATTGATTGAAAAAATTGTTTAAGTTTTATACAAACTTAAAATAGTATGTGCATTCTCAAAATCTGTCTCATTTACCATTAGTTTGTATTCTTCTATAAAAGCAGTTCCAATAGTATAAGTAAGGTGTTCATCAATCATATAACTTTTAATTCCTTCATTTTCAAGCTTAGCTTTGGCCAAATATATTTCATGGGCAAAAGTTGATCGAAATACTATTTTTAAATTTTTATTTTGAGTTTGCAACTGAATAAATTATTTGTTTAAATATACGATAATAAATAGTATTTTTATTCAAAATTCAGAACCCAATGAGAAAAAACTTATCTATTACTGCCCTATTAGGAGCCATTACCATCATATTAGGTGCTTTTGGCGCTCATGCCCTAAAAGAAAAGTTATCAATTGACGCTTTAGAGAGTTTTAATACAGGTATTCGCTATCAAATGTACCATGTTATCGTATTACTTTTTGTAAATACTTATACCGGGTTTTCTATAAAAACTAAAAACTTAATTAGTTTATTATTTTTTATAGCTATACTATTCTTTTCAGGTTCAATTTATGCGATTACGGCAGGTAACATTGACCCTAAATCAATTTGGTTTATCACCCCTTTTGGTGGACTTCTTTTTATAATAGGTTGGTTTATAATATTTTTAAATTTTCTGAAAAAGCATTAATTTTTTATAAAACTTATTTATAATAAAAAATCTACTAAATCGTTTTCGTTAAAAATAATTATGCTTAATTTTGCCCATCCTTTTTAATTAAAAACAAAAATGGAACACACAACTCAATCCGTAAATAGTGCTATGGAAAATTACGGAATAAAAAATGCTATTGTACATTGGAATCTTAATCCTGAAATCTTAACTAAAATTTGTATAGATAAAGGAATTGGTAAGCTTGCTAGTTCAGGTGCATTGGCGGTTAATACAGGTGAGTTTACAGGTAGATCACCCAAAGATAGGTTTATTGTTAAAGATGATATTACCAAAGATAAAGTTTGGTGGGGTGATATTAATATCCCCTTTGATTCAGTTAAATTTGACAAATTATATGATAAGGTAATCGCTCATCTTTCTGGCAAAGAAATATATGCTAGAGATGTCTACGCTTGTGCGGATGACAGATATCGTATGAATATACGAATGATTACTGAGCTACCTTGGTCAAACTTATTTACCTATAATATGTTTTTAAGACCTACTAAAGATGAGCTTAAAAATTTCAACCCGGAATGGACTATCATTCAAGCACCTAGCTTTATGGCGATAGCTTCAGAAGATGGAACACGACAACATAATTTTGCGATTTTAAATTTTACAAGAAAAATTGCTTTAATAGGGGGCACAGGATATACTGGAGAAGTAAAAAAAGGTATTTTTTCTGCCTTGAATTTTATTTTACCGGTATTTAAAGAGACTTTACCTATGCATTGTTCAGCCAATGTAGGTGAAAATGGTGAAACTGCTATTTTCTTCGGTTTATCAGGTACAGGTAAAACGACCTTATCTGCAGACCCGAATAGAAAATTAATTGGTGATGATGAGCATGGTTGGACAAAAGATAATATCATTTTTAATTTTGAGGGTGGTTGTTATGCCAAAACAATTGATCTGTCAGAAAAAAATGAACCAGATATTTATAAAGCAATAAAATCTGGCTCTTTATTAGAGAACATTACCTTTAAAAAAGGAACAAATAAAGTAGATTTTTCTGATGTATCAATTACACCAAATACACGCGTAAGTTACCCTATTGAACATATAGATAATATTCAAGTACCTTCTTTAGCTAGTAATCCCAAAAATATATTTTTCTTAACTGCTGATGCATTTGGAGTATTACCTCCAATTTCTAAGTTAACTCCTGGCCAAGCAGCTTATCATTTTATTTCAGGCTATACTGCAAAAGTTGCTGGTACAGAAGCTGGTATTAATGAACCATTACCAAGTTTTTCTGCATGTTTTGGCGCTCCGTTCATGCCTTTACATCCAACAAAGTATGCCGAAATGTTAAGTGCAAAAATGAAAGATGCAAATGTAAACGTTTGGCTAGTAAATACCGGATGGGTTGGTGGAGCTTACGGAGTAGGGAAAAGAATTAAACTTAAATATACACGCGCCATGATAACTGCTGCTTTAAATGGAGAATTAGGCGAGTATTCGAATGAAAGATACCATATACATTCTGTTTTCGGATTGGCGCAACCAAGAACATGCCCTGATGTACCTAGCGAAGTTTTAAGTCAACGTACAACTTGGAATAATGATAAAGGATATTATAAACAAGCACATAAACTTGCAAATGCTTTTAGAGAAAATTTTAAACAATTTGCAGAATATGCTAATGATGAGATTTTAACTGGTGGACCACCAGTTATTCAACCCTAAAACTCCCTAAACGCATATTATATTTGCGTTGAGCAAATTGAAAATACTGATATAGTTTATAATTGACTTCCAACCCATAATCAATATGTGGTTGGTAGTCAATTATATTTTCATAAATATTTCCATCATATCTTGTTAGATTCTGTGCTCTAATATTCCACTGGGTTACATATACTCTATTTCTAGTCTCTAAATAACTTTGAGAATAATAACTCATGGGTCTAGCAGTTGCTAAAAAATTAGTAAAACCTATATCAATAATCATAATTTCGTACTCTAAACTATCATTAGCAATTCTAACGGGTTCTTCTTTTTGATTATCAGTAGTAGCTACTGTTTTTTTTGGAGTACCGCAACTAATTATTAGTATGCCTATAATTGATAAAATATAAATTAAATTTTTCATAATAAACGATTTACAAAATTAATGACTGCAATTAGTATTCCAAAACTACATAATTTGTATGAATAGAACTCATTTATAACCATTGACATATAAACTATTTTTTGTAACTTGGCTCATAGAATTATGTGCTAAACATATTATATAACCAAAAACAAAATAGCCTATGTCATTTTTATCAAAATTTTTTATAGACGGTAAAGAACATACC
>CAZHYX010000024.1:220-16624 GCA_964536675.1 uncultured Flavobacteriaceae bacterium | reverse complement strand
TATGGTTTGGTGAAAATCTCTGAGAAATTGCCACATTCAGTCACTCGCTTTACTCGCAACTGAACTCGCAAAGATGAGTTTTTATTATTTTTGAGAAAATACCAAACTAAATAAGAAAACTTTTAAAAATTCAATTTTATATGATGCACTACTCTCTGCAATTCTTCATCAGTTAAATTAGAGCCACTAGGTAAACACAAACCTCGTTGGAACAAATCTTCTGAAGTTCCATCAGCATACATTGGGTATTCTTGAAAAATGGGCTGTAAATGCATAGGTTTCCATAAAGGTCGCGATTCAATATTCTCTTTTTCTAAACCTAATCTAATTTTTTCTCTGGTTTCAAAACTATTAGTCAAAATAGTAGTCAGCCATCTATTTGCATAAAACCCATCTAGTTCTTCTACAAAATAAATTTCTTTGATAGTTGCCAGTTCTTTTTTATAAAAATTGAAGCTTTCTCTTCTGGCTGCTACCCTATCATTTAACACTTCCATTTGCCCACGACCAATACCGGCAACAATATTAGACATTCTGTAATTATAGCCTATGTGAGAATGTTGATAATGTGGAGCAGTATCTCTTGCCTGTGTTGCTAAAAAAGTTGCTTTTTTACAATAGTCGGCATTATTTGACACTAAAGCCCCTCCACCAGAAGTAGTAATGATTTTATTTCCGTTAAAGGAAAAAATACCCAACTCTCCAAAAGTACCCATAGCCTTCCCTTTATATGTTGCACCAATAGATTCAGCAGCATCTTCTATTATTGGAATATTATATTTTTTAGAAATTGCCATGAGTTCGTCCATTTTTGAAGGCATTCCGTATAGATGCACCAAAATAATAGCTTTGGGTTTTTTATGATAAGTTATTCTATCTATTATTGCTTCTTCTAAGATTTCAGGACTCATATTCCAAGTATCTCTTTCAGAATCTACAAAAATTGGAATGGCTTTTTGGTATCGTATTGGGTTTGCAGTTGCAGAATAGGTAAATGAAGTACACAATACTTCATCATTTCCTGTTACGTTCAATAAAATTAGCGCCAAATGTATTGCTGCCGTACCTGAACTCAATGCTGAACATGCTTTTATATCTATATAATTACAAAGCTCTTGCTCAAAACCAATTAAGTTTTGTCCAAAAGAGCTGATTTCGTTTCTCTGAAAAGCCTTGTTTAAATATTTTTGCTCTTCACCTGTAAAATGGCTTGTTGATAATAATATTTTCTTTGTGTTTTTCAATTATTTAAAATAAACTAATGTTTAATATTTTTACTAAAAAAAGCTGATAAAAATGTTTTAAAAAATATTTCTATATCTAATTTAAATGATTTTCTCTCTTTATATTCTTTTTCAAAAGCAACTTTTTCTGTCAATGAGATTTCGTCTCGGCCATTAATTTGTGCCCAACCAGTTAATCCCGGTAACATCATATCTACTCCAGCTTCTATACGTAAATTCATTAAATCATCTTGATTATATAAAGCAGGCCTTGGACCAATAAACCCCATATCACCATTTACAATATTTATTAAATTTGGCAATTCGTCAAAACTTAACTTTCTCAGAAATTTTCCAACTTTTAATAAATAATTTTCCGGGTTTTCTAACAAGTGTGTAGCAACATTGGGCGTACTCTTTTTCATCGTTCTAAATTTATACATGGTGAAAAAGCTGTGATTTTTTCCTACTCGTTTCTGCTTAAAAAAAACCGGAAATCCATCATCTATTAAAATTAATAATGCAACAATTAAAAAAACAGGACTAAGACCTATTAGAATTAATAATGCGAGCATTCTGTTGAACATAAATTATATAATTTCAAAATTATCAGAAAGTGATTTTGGTCTCCATTTAAGTTCTTTTTTTGCTTTTTCCGAAGAGACAGTTAAATTAGAAGTAATTTTCTTCAATTTTAAACTATCAATTGGAAATATAGGTATAATATCACCTATCTTAGCCAAAATACAAACAAATAGATTAGGTAAATTTTTAACTGTTTTTCCACCTAATTGATCTGTAATAATATTAGAAATCTCTTTAAAAGTATAATCTTTATTACCCGATAAATTATAAGTCCCTCTCTTTCCAATTAGATTTGGTATTAATCTAGCAATATCTTCTGCCAATACAATACTTTTCTTTGCATTATTTCCCGAAATATTAAAATAATATCCTTTTTTGATTCCATTTAACATACTCCCTAAATTACCTTTGGGGTTTTTACCAGCAACTAAAGGCAGTCTCAATATTACCAAATTAACTTTGTTTTCCTTACACCATTTTTGTAAAAATACTTCGGCTTTGATTTTACTCTTGGCATATGCTGTCTTACCATTTAATGAAGTTTTTTCATCAATATTTTCTCCCTTGTATCTACCATAAACAGCAATAGTACTTATAAAAATAAATGTATTTGGTTTATTGTTTTCTAAAGCATAACATAAATTTTGAGTTCCAATAAAATTTACTTTATAAAATTCTTGTTTTTCTATTTCATTTTTTGGTATAGAATGCGCTTTTCCAGCGCTATGAATTACCATATCAAAAAACTGATTAATATTTAGAATTGAATCAGTTAAATTAGATACAAACGAAGAATTAGTATTTCTACCTAATGTGAAAATTTTAAAACTTTGTTTTTCAAGAGAATCTTTTATATAACTACCTAAAAAACCCGTAGCACCAGTAATCAATGCATTTTTATACCCCACTTAATTAAACTTTTTAAAAATATCAATATATTTTTTACTCAAATATTCAATATTATGGTATTCTTTAACATAATTATAACCTTTTATTCCTATAATATTTCGTTCATCACTGCTCATATTATGTAGTTTTAATATTCCCTCTTTAATTGCCTCAGCACTTTCTGGTTTTACAATTATTCCACCTCCAGATAATTCAACAGGATCTTTAATGTAATTATTCGAATCTAATATTGGCTTTTTTGCCAACATATAATCAAAGTACTTATTAGCTGAAACACCATGTTTAAACAAAGGTGTATCATTTCTTCCAACGAAACAAACATCAAAAAAAGATAACATATGTTGTACTTGATTTTTATTTATTTTAGAAAAAAATAAAATATTATTATTGTTTTTTGTTTTTTCAACTAGTTCACTTTTGAGATAACCATCTCCGACTATTACAAAAAAAATGTTTTTCTTGTTTTGTAAATCTATAGTAGCATCAATTAAATATTCAAGTGCATTTGCCAATCCGATTGTACCTGCATAACCAATAATAAACTTTTCTTTAGGTATTTTATTTATTATTTCTTGCTCGAGGTTTTCATTTTCAAGTTGGCCCTCATCAATTCCATTTGGAATATACTCAAAATTAATTTCTTTTTTTGCAACAATTTCAATATGTTCTCTTGCATTTGGTAAAAGTGACACTATAGTATTTGATTTGCGATAACCAAATTTCTCAAACCAACCAATAAATTTTACTGCTGGATGATTGGCTGATTTATTCCCTAAAAGTTGAAGTGTTAATGGCCAAATATCTCTAATTTCAAAAAATAATTTTGCATTATGTTTCCTTTTTAATAATACTCCACTAAGAATTGGGAAAATGGGCATACTAGACACAATTATATCGCTAGGTTTTCCAATAACTTTAGATGGTAGAAAAAGAACCTTTATCATAAAAATTATCATGCTATAAAATCGTTTAAACGATTTTGGATTATATTTAGGAGTTTTTATCCAATAAAAATCTATCCCATTAAATACTTCATGCTTGTATAAACCTGAAACATCTACCGTTTTTTTAAACATATGATTATACGATCCGGATATTATTTTGACATCATAACCGGCATTCTTCCAATACTGTGAAAAATAGTAATGTCTTTCTCCCCAACCAGATTCAGGAGTCCCTGCAAATTGATTGATAACCCAGATTATTTTATTCATACTTAAATGAAATTATTAATTAAAATGTTTCTGATACCATTTATCAAAACAGAAGATCCTAAAGAAAAAATCAGAAGAAACACCGTTTTCAGGATATTTTTTAAAGCTTTCATAAATAGCTTTTGTTTCAAAATAAGGATTTTGCATCTTAGCAAAATAATCTTCAAATAACAATTTTAGTTTTCCAGTCATCCAAATATCCTGAGGTGTTGAAAATCCTAATTTTGATTTTCTATTCTGAATCGCTTTGGGCAAAATACCATCTAAACCATCTCTTAAAATTGCTTTTGTGTAACCTTTTCTAATTTTATAATCGGATGATATAGAATATAAGAATTCTACTAATCTATAATCCATAAATGGTACTCTTGTCTCAATAGAAAAAGCCATTGAATTTCTATCTTCAAAACGAAGTAAAGGAGGGAAACTATATCTTTCAATATCTAATTTAGATCTCCCTCTAAGCGTATTTGAAGCTCCCAAGCCAATTACAGCATTTGATTCCAATAATTTACCTTTTCTAGAATAATAGCCAATAGATGGTTTTACTCCTAAATACCGACCTATTTGTTTAAAGTCAAAAAACTGCATTTCTTTATTTATCAATAACCTAAACAAAGCCGGGAAAAACTTATGCAGTTCAAAATTAGTCAGTTTCTCTTTTAAATAAAAAGCATAAAACTTTCTATAACCGGCCAATAACTCATCTCCTCCCTGACCATCAAGTAACACAATTGCTCCATTATTTTTTGCCAACTTCATCACTTCCCATTGTGCTAGAATACTCATCGAACCAAAAGGTTCATCTTGATGATACAATACTTGATCAATTTCGGAAGTAAATAAGTCCTCAGTTAATTCACAAAATTTTGTATTTATAGTATCATATTCACGAGCTAATAAATGAACATATTCACTTTCATCAAATTTTTTAATATCAAATTTTGATGTAAAGGTTTGAATTGGGGTTTCAAATTGAAACGCTACAGAAGCAACTATACTTGACGAATCTAATCCTCCGCTTAGACATGAACCTACCAAAACATCACTTCTCATCCGTAGGCTTACACTATTTAAAAATAATTCTCTAAACTTCTCTATTGCAGCTGAATAATTTATATCTAGATATTCATTTTTGACTTCTAATTTCCAATACTTAGATTTACTTATTTTCAATTCGGTTCTATCATTAAAATCAACTTCCATAAAACTTCCTGCAGGTAGCCGTAAAACCCCTTTAAAAAAAGTTTCATCAGTAGAATCAACAACATTTTTATCAATAAAATCTTTGATCACATTTTCATTGATTTTTTTCTTCACATTAACTTCAAAAAATTGTTTAATTTCAGATGCCCAAAATATTTCACTTTTCTCATTGATGTGATAAAAAAATGGTTTAATTCCAAATCTATCTCTGGATAAAACCAGTTTTTGGTTTTTAATGTCTAAGATAGCTAATGCCCACATACCGTTCAGTTTATTAAAACATTGAGCGCCCCATTGGATATATGATTTTAATAAAACTTCCGTATCTGAATCAGTCTGAAATTTATGACCTTTTAGTTTAAGTTCTTCTCTAAGTTCAATATAATTGTATATCTCACCATTAAAAATAATATGGTAGTCTTGTGATTCATCTGAAAAGGGTTGGTTTGCATGTTCATGCAAATCAATAATAGCCAAACGCCTAAACCCTAATGTAATTTTCAGTTCTGTATTATCAACAAAATGCTTTTCAAATAGTTTATTAGATTCTGGAAAGTATTGTAAAAAACCATCTGAATCAGGACCTCTATGTTTAATGACATCCGTCGCTTTTTTAATATCTACATTCTTATTTCCTATATAACCAAATATGCCACACATATATATATTATTGTATTTATTTAAGAACCAAGTATTTCATTATAATAGTTTTTTAAATCTTGGAAATTCTTATCCCAGTTATATTTATCAATAACTGCTTTATAAGCATTTTTACTCATCTCATTTCTTGATTTTTTATCTTTAGCTATTGCAACAAATGCTTTAGCAATTTCTTCTGGTGTGTTATCGTTGATAACTATGCCTCCATTTACTTCTTTTACTAATTTTGCAACTTGTGTATCTCTAGTTACTATTACAGGTAAACCATTAGCCCAACACTCAAAAAATCTATTTGGCAATCCATTTCTATTGTTAGGGTCTGATATATCAAAAAGCACTAACCCAACCCATGCTTGAGGAATAGCTTCGTTTATTAAATAATCAAAAGTTACTGACCCTTCAACTTTCCAATTTATTCCTTCTACATCAGTTTCAGACAGAATACTCTTTACTTCTTTTTCTAATTCAGAATTCGTAAAACGACCAGAAAAAACAATTTCTGCATTCAATTCTTTTCTAATTAATGAAAAAGAATGTGCGACCTCTTTTACAGCTCTTCCCTTAAAATGTGACCCGGAACTAATTAATCTAGGTTTATCAGAAATATTAACAACTCCTTCATAATTGAATTTATTTAAATCAGCATAATTTGCCAATACACAGGTTTTAACACCCTTTTTTCTATATTTTTCTGCCATTTTATCAGTAATGGTAACAACTCCAGCTAAAGTATTTTTGGCGGCTCTAAGTTCCATCAAACCAAACCATTGTGCAGCTAACCAACTAATAGGTTTAATCTTCAAAGAGTTCAACTTCCAAATTGTATCTCTATAATTCTCATGAGCATCCCATACTACCTTTTTTTTAGTTTTTTTTGCAAAAGAAATCATTGCAGGAAATAATTCAGGATCATGAAAATGATATAAATCTGCATCTATATCTTTTGCCATCTTTACAGCAATTTTTGGTGCTAATAATATACGTTCTTTAAAAGATCTCCATCTAAAAATAGGCAGAATTTGAATGCCATTAACAACTTCTTTTCTATTATGTGGAGCTATTAACACTACTTGATATCCTGATTGTTTTAATGATACACATTCTTTTTTAAATATTCTAGTATCAAAAACATTATGCGTTATCGTTATATGACAAATTTTCATTTATACCCTTTATTAAAATTTTTCAATACCTGACCACCATAATTTATATTTATCTAACAGTATTTTTCCAGACTCTAAATTATTCATTTCCTCAATTCTTTTTTTATGTTCTTTATACCAATCATTGTGAAATTTACCTACTGCTTTTTTTGATTTTTCTGCCTCTAATCTTTTATATAACTTATATTTTTTATTTTGTTGTATAGTACTCAACTTTTCACCATTGATGATATCAAATGCCAGTTTAACCATAACCGCCACACTTAAATCATCTGACAGTTTTACTACTTCATTAAATGAATTACCTTCATTGATAGGTAACCAATAGCGCTCAATAATAGCCCCTGTATCAATCCCAGCATCAATAAAATGTGCTGTTATTCCAATTGGAACATTATTTAGTACTGAATGCTTTATGGCATCTACACCTCTAATTAAAGGTAAAATACCCGGATGTGCATTAAGTACTCCTCTTTTAGCGGTATTAATAATAAAATCTTTCAAAATACCACCACCCATCATAAAAATATAATCTGGTGAAATTTCTTTAAGTTTTTTCAACATTCTTTTACCATTAAGTCTTCCGGTAAATTCCTCATTAATTGGGTAAGCTGGCAAATTCCTCATTTTAATATTACGAAATATTCTAATATTTGAAAGAACACCCCTTATATATTTTTTGAAATAACTGATACTCGGTTTATTTCTTTTTTTTGGCAAAGGAAAACTAACTGTTACTAACTCATATGAGATGTTATTATTTGAAAACAGATAAGCTAAACGTCTTCCATTCATTCCACCTTAGGTCACTATTACAATTTTTATCTTATTCATTTTAATTTTTCGAAAACTTGTTGAAATGAAGTTAACTGAGAATCTGGGCTAAATCTTTCTAAAACCTTCTTTCGATTACTAAGAGCTTGGCTTCTTAAATCTTCAATAGTTGATGTATCTAATTTTTGGATTGCTTCTATTATTGCATTTACATTTTTTGGCGGAATAATCTGAAATGCTAAATTTTTATTTGTAATTTCTTTTACACCACCAACATCAGTACAAATCACAGCTCTTTCGCAGGCTACCCCTTCTACAACAACATTTGGTAATCCTTCCTTATGACTTGGAAACAATAATATATCTGCATTATTAATTTCTTCAACCAGCTTATGTCTATTACTAATTTTACCTTTAAAAACAACTTGTTCTGTTAAACTTTTCTTTTTTAATAATTTAACTAAATCTTTTTTATTTCCCCCACCGCCAACTAGAATCAATTGATATTTTTTGTTTTTTGAAAGTATTGAAATAGCCTCAATTAATTCGTATATTCCTTTAGCTTCAACTAGCGCACCTATATATATTATTTTATTAAGTGAACTTGATATGGGTTTAATTTTTTTAAATGTATTTGTCTGACAAATAGTATATAAAATTTGACTAACATAATTTTGGCCAAAAATATCGATAGAAATTTCTTGCAATTTTTTACTTACAGCTAATGTGAGTTTTGAATTATTTAAGACTTTAATACTTTGCGTATAAATAACAGAATTATATGCACTAAAAGAATGTACATCTGAGCCTCTTAAATTCAAAATATAAGGAGTTTTTATCCGACTACTAATTAATGGCAATAATGGACCATCGGGGTATAATGTTTGTCCATAAATTAACTCAATTTCATTATCTTTTTTTAAATATGGACGTTGATAAAAAAGATTAAATGTTAGAAATTTTAAATATATATCCAATTTCTTCATTACTTTTGAAAGCCTTGGAATATAAAATACTGGATAAATAATAATATTATCAATTTTATAAGGTGAGAAATTAAATTTTCTCCAATTGAAATTAAAATATTTCAAACATGACCAAATAATCGGTACATAAAATACAACTTCTATATTTTTCCCCATTCTTTGAAGATTAACCAAAGATTCATGAATAATCAATCCACCTCTGCGTAAGCTAGCATTAGGAAATAAATATAAATGAGATATAACAAGTATTTTATTTTGCGGCTTCACTTTCTAAAGTTTCATTTTCTATTTGCAATATTATTTCTTCATTTGCTTTCATTTCATTAATTTCTACCATGTAATAACCTTCTTTTTTTCTTATTAAAATATCAGATCTTTTTGATGTTTTTAATTTGTATGGATAATTAATAATAAAAGAAAATGAATTAATTTGAGTTGGAGTCGTTAAAATCAATAAATTATCTTTTAAAATAATATTAATAGATTTAATTTCTTTGTATCGCTTAATTATATTTTTTTGTGTTGCTACATAAACATTACGTTGGTTTATGTATTCAACTATAAAGTAATACAATTGCATCCATTTTTTATAAGGTCCTTCAGAAAATATTCTTTGGTGCCAATTGATTGTTAAAACTCCATTAAATGATTCAATAATATTAAAGAAATCTATAAACTTTGTTTTTGCATTATCAATTCTAGTATTAGAATATGCTTTACTTAACAATGTCCCATCCATTAAAATTAATGGTAATTCATATATATTAACTTTTCTACTCTCTTTAAAGGTCCATGGTTGATAAGGGCTAGCAAAACCAGATTTAAAACCTGCCTGGTCAGGATAAGCTGTAGATGAATCAGATTTAATTTGAGCTTTCTCGTGGATTAAAAAAGTTTTATCAAATTTAAACCCAAGATAGTGCTGACGATTTGAGATTACCTTATTCCCAATAATTTTCTGAAGTAGCTTTTTTTCGGCAATAAAAATTTTTTCATTCAAATAACTTTTAGATTCATAGCCTCCATGTAATCCAATTTCATGTTTATCTTCAATTAGTTTTAAAATATCATCTTTAGCTTTTTCAATATAATTTTCATTATCTAAAACCCCTGAATTAGAACTAATTATATTAAAAGTAGCTTTAATATTATTAGTTTTATGAAAACTTCTTATCCTGCTAAATTGATAGTTATTGTAAATTGATTTACCTTTCACTACTTTTGAATAAATGTCTTTAAGAATTGAATATAAAAAATTACTAATAGAAGTTTCTTTATTTAATAAATAATAGATGAAAGTTCTCCAATACCTATAAAAATTTTTATTAACTATATCAACATCATGTGAAAAAGAGATTGCAATTTTAGCCTGGTGTGGCCAAATACATTTTTTATAAAAAGGGGTATTATATTTTATTGATTGATTACTCAACCAATTATCAATCCATAGTCCCCACATACTAACAATTGGGTTCTCTAATTCAATTCTTTTTTTCTTACTAATCTCAAAAGTTAAACGTTCATATTTATCTCTAGACTTATTATATTTATATTCTTCCTCAGCCAGATAATAAAATAGAAAATATACTAAATCAAAAGATAATTTTGTAATTCCTTTAATATTCTTATAGATATTATTCGCATCAAGACCTGAGTCTATGATTATATTTCCAAAATTAGAATTTACCATTTTTACATCAAAAATACTGTTGATCTTGCCTAAAGGTATGATTAACACTGGTAAAGTATTGCATAAATTATCTAACAGATTGTTATTATAATAATTATTTCCATAATAAATAATTGCATCAAAATAAAATTCTTCACTACATACTATTTGATGCCCCATAGAAGTAAGTAATTCTATAAAGAGCCAATGAAATTCATCTATATTGGATATATTGTTATCTGAAAGAAGAAGAAATGTCATTATATAATTTACGGGTACTTATAAAGAAATTTACCTATATTAAAAAAGCGAAACGCTCTATTAATATTTAAAGATATGAAATGAATAACCTTTATCCATTTTGAATTTTTTTCTAATTGTTTCTGAAACTTATTGCCATAATTTAAAAATACTGAGTTATCTAGTTTATTCCCCAAATAAATTAACTGTTCTGCATGAACTTTTTGATAATAAACATCTGAAAGGTTGAATCTCATTCCTAAAGAGTATTTCGTCCAAAAACCTAAGTCAAATCTTGGTAATAAGCCTTCTATACCTTCAATAAATTTGTCTATATTTAAATTATCTATACCATTGATGTCTCTAAATTCGATTAACCCGATGATTGCATATAGAGCGCCATTTAAAATGTATAACTTTGGGGTATGAGCAATCTCTTGAATAAATAAATATCCATCCAAATATGAGTTACACCCCTTTTGTTCTATAGATGTCTTAAAAGAATTGACAATCTTTTTGCCCACATTTATATAATCATCATCATTAGTCTCATAATAAGCTCTTACTAATAAAGATAAAATCTGTCCTTGAGCCATTCCAGAATACCATGGTGCTTTTACAGGCGGATTCTTTAAATCAAAATAATAATAATAAACTGCTAGATCATGATCTTTATCATAAGTATAGTTGTTTACTAACCATTTAGCACATTTTAAAAAAGACTCTTTATGCTCATTATTGCTATTCTCTTTCCATAAATTATAATGTCCCAAAGCATATTGTACAATTACTATAGGGTGATATGATGAACTCCCCTCTAATTTAAGTGAATGAGGGTTAAACAGAGGAATTCCATTGTCATCAAAACTCCCCAATGTATGAGGTATTTTATGATCTTGATAATTTTTAAAATATGACCTCAAAATTAATCTTAAGAATTTTCAAATTTTAATATATCATAACTCCTTCTTGTAAAAGCTAAAATTAACCATGGTATTGTTATTAACAAAATATTGTGAAACGTTCCGTAAACACCTATCATTAATACTATACTAATTGCAAAATCATCTTTAAGATATGGGTTCAAAATACCAATTATTCCAACTAAAAATAATAATCCTATAATACCCATTTCTGAAAGTAAACTCACGAATGTATTATGTGATACCTTTTTTAAACCAGACATTTCCTCCATTTTAATAGCTTCATTACCAATGCCAACTCCTAATAATGGGTTATCTAAAAACAACTTTAAACCATTACCAGCCAAATTCTTTCTTGAATACCCCACGTCTTCAGACTCAGTTTCAGAATGTAATAGCCTATTAACCAACGGCGCAAAAATATTATTTGGCGGCAACATATCTATAGAACTAACTGCACTTAAAATAGAAGGTCCAATAAAAAATAAGAAAATAGAACCATAAAAGATTATTCTCATTGATTTCATTGTAAAACTTAACCTAAATAATACCATTAATGATATGAATAATAATACGAAAAAATTAGTTCTACTAGCAAGCATTCCTAATAATAATGCAACCGTTATTAACAATAGTATTCCCCAAATAAAAGTCTTTAATTTTTGTCTTCTTGTGAAATGAACAATATATTTAGAATAAAATAATGTATAAAAACCCACTATTAATCCAAAACCCCATACCAACAAAGCTCCTATATTATTTGGATTTACATATTGATTTGCAAAACCTCTTGGCATTAACCTTCCCTCTCTACTAGAAAACACAGCCTCGGCTAAAGGATTAATAGGAATAAGCGTTTGTGTGATTAAATGTGTTGAAAGCAAAATAACCCCTACAAATATGTACTTAATAAAAATATTAAGATCTTCTGAAGTATTATAAATATTAACAAACAAAAATATAACAACTAAAGTCATAAAAAGTCTACGTAAATATTCAGCACCATAAATTCCTTGAAATAATAAATAAGATATTGTAGCAAAGAATAGTAATAAAAAAAAGAGAATAGTAAAAGGATCGATCTTAACTTTCTGTTTTAATGAAATTTTAATAATAAGTAATCTTAATAATACTATTAAAAAAAAATAAGTTGTTACATCAAAACCATTTGGAACAATAAAAAGAAATGTAGTGGCTAAATTAAGCCCAAAAGCATGACGTATCGGAAGCAATAATACAGCAAAAAATATTCCAATAATAATTACTGTTAACATTTATATATTTGTTTTATACCATAAATTTAAAGCGACCAAAGAATATCGAATACGAGAGTATGTTTCAGGGTATTTTGAATAACCTTTTATTATATCTTCAACACCTTTCTTATTCAAGTAACCTTGTTTTATCAATTCAGATTTTGGAAGATCATCAACTAAAATTTTCCATTTTCCATCTAACCATTTATCAATTGGCAATACAAAACCTCTTTTTCCTCGTATTACATCTCTTGCAGCATCTTCACCTATTCTTTTTTGTAAAATAGTTTTTATGATACCCTTAGATGTTTGTCCTAATCTCTTAATCTCTAAAGGCATCTGAAAAGCTAAGTCAGCAAGACTATGATGCAAAAATGGTGCACGTGCTTCTAAGGAATGATACATTGTAGAAATATCTACTTTTGGTAAAAAGTCACCTAATAAAGAATGTTGCAAATCATAATACAACAACTTATCAATCGGTTCTTTTGCATTTATTTCATCCCAGATTTGTTCTAATTTTTTTATATAATATGCATTATTTCTTGCTTTAATGAGTTTCTCACCATAAATTGTATTCTCTACTTTTTTTGGTAGAAAAGAACGGTTTATATGAGTTTGTTTTATTGATTGAGTTATAAAGTTAGAAAAAGTTATGACTTTTCTTGGTATCGTTTTATCACTAACAGGCAATAATAATCTCTTTAAATTCTCAGATAATCCTCTACCAACAGAATTATTAAAAAAACTTCTAACTTTTTTATATTCAGAATTTAACTTAACTGTATTGTATCCCGCAAAAAGTTCATCACCTCCATCACCTGTTAACACAACTGTAACATATTCTTTAGCCGCCTTTGAAACCATCCACATGGCAATAGCACTTGAATCACCCAAGGGTTCACTAAACTGCCCTTGCAGCTTAATAAAATCATCAATGCTTATTGGTTCAGCATCAATAATGTGATGTTTACCTCCTATTTTTTTTACAACTTCTTTAGCAATTTCTGATTCATCAAGTTTAGATCCCAACATTCTAACTGTAAATAAATCAATATCTGGCTTTATCTTAGTTGCCATTGATGCGATCAAAGAAGAATCAACACCTCCACTTAATAAAGCACCTATTTTAACATCAGAAACCAACTCTTCTTCTACAATGTTTTCAATCTTATTCTCTATCAAGTCAATCCACTTAGTAGTTGTATAACTTAATTTAGGTTCAATTTTAGGTTTCCAATATTGTTTAGAAATAATACTCTCTTTTTCTTTTACAATTATATAATGGGCTGGTTTTAAAGCTTGAACATTTTTAAAGATAGGATATTGCGGTAATATAAAACTTTGATTTAAAAAAGCTACTAAAGCGTCAGGGTTTAACTCTTTTTGATTTTTTGCATCTATAAATAGTGCATTGGCATATGAGGAAAATCTAAATGAATTATGATCATTAAGAAAGTATAATGGTTTTTCACCAAACCTATCCCTAGCCATATAAAGTATTTTTCTAACATCATCCCAAATTACAAAGGCAAACATTCCGGTTAAACGAGTACATAATTTTTCTATCCCCCATGCTTTAAAACCTTCTAAAATAACCTCAGTATCAGAGGTCGTTGAGAATTGATGGCCTAGTTTTAAAAGCTCTCTTTTTATTGATTTAAATCCGTAAATTTCGCCATTATAGACTATCCAGTATCTGCCTGTATGATCAAGCATAGGCTGATCGGCAACATCTGTCAAATCAATAATAGATAATCTCCTATGACCTAAACAGATTCCATTCAATTGTTTAACGCCACCTCCATCCGGGCCTCGGTGCATCATGGTGTCACACATTTTTGATACAGTGTCTCGATAAGATTTACGATCCCAGTGGGCGATTCCTGCTATACCACACATAATTTAATATGGGCTAAACCAAATTTGCATATTTATCTAAAGTTATGTCTATTGCATGTTCGTTTGCAACAAAAGTCATTGCTGCATTTCTAAGCCTATTATAATATGTACTATTATTCATTACTTTATCAATCATATTAGCGATTTCTTCATGGTCTCTATTTACTATTAAAATTTGTTCGCCATTTTGTCCCCAAGTATCTGAAAACCCTTCAAATCTTGTTGTGACTACTGGACAACCCGAAGCCATTGCTTCAGTAAGTACATTTGGCATCCCTTCTTGTTTAGACAGAAATATGAATAATTTACTAATCTTAAAGTATTTTTCAATTTCGCTAGAGGGACGATGCATAATAATTTTATCTTCTTCCTTAATGGTTGCAATTAATTTATCCCATTCTCTATAAAAAGATGAAAAAATTGATCTAGATCGTTGTTCATCACCCACCATTAATAGGTAGCCTTTTCCACCACTCTTTTTATATATTCGCCATGATTTTACTAAATCAGTTACACCTTTACGTTCAACTCTTAAACCAACAAATAATACTATTGGCTCATCGTTGGGTAACTTAAAAGTATCTCTAATGATCTGTTTTTCATTCTCATTTTTTGCTGGGCAAAAACGTTCTAAAGATACACCGTTGGATATTACTTCTACCTTATCAGATTGTATCCCTAATTTAAGGATAGGGTCTTTTAAAATACTGGTACTGCATACAATAGAATCGAAAGATCTAAAAAAGCGATAACTTAAATATTTAGATGCCCATCTTCTCAACATATTTCTGGATTTGGATACATTAAAGGCCATGGTGTTCACATAAATTGTTTTAATTCCATGCGAAGATAAACTTCTAACGTCTGGCGCATTAAAATTATCAGCCAGTAAAACCAAAAAGGAATTTGGTTTTAATTCTACTTTTAACGCATGTTGCTTAGCCAAACTTATAAATTGTTTGATCGAAGGAGTCTTATTAGCACTTCCCAATCGAACCACTTTCGCATTTCTATATATTTCTTCGGACAATTGGTTTTCACGAGCGGCTGTAATATAAACAACTTCAATATTTCGGTCAGTTAAGCCTTTATAATATCTTAAGAACCGTTCTGCTGGGCCTGCCCAAACAGGGTGAAAATTATAAGAAACCACCCAAAGCCTTTTCTTCATATTCATAATTATCGTTGTTTATAAACTCGCTACATATTTACCCAATTCTAAACCTCTAAAAATTGCTTTATCTGAATTGATATAGGCCCATTCTCCAAATCTACCCACTGTGTAAATATCATTCTCCTTAAGCCAATCTTTTATTTCTCCAATAATTTCATTTCGATCCTTAGTAGGTACCGGATAAGAATATTTCACGTTTTTAATTTGTATTTCTTCTATTTCATGTGGATGTTTAATAGCACCCAGCGTTAATAAACTATCCACGATCCACTGCTTGGTATCCGAACGATATAGCGTTTTTTCCGGTCCTTCAGATATTTCCATCATGATACCATGATGGGGAAGCGAACGTAAATAATCAGACGAATTATGATTGATAGCTGTTTTATGAGATATAATTTCTTTTTCGGCTGAATAAAATCGCTGAATATCTGTATCAACAGGATGATTAATAACTACTAGTCCTAACACAATTGATAAATAATCTAAACGCTTGGTCAAATCAATTAGACGCTGAGGA
>CAZHYX010000024.1:0-209 GCA_964536675.1 uncultured Flavobacteriaceae bacterium | reverse complement strand
AAAAAGTCAATAATTGCAATAGAACTAACTAAATTCCTGTAATCGTAACTTTTACCATCATTTGTATACACCTTTTTTGCTTTCAGGTCAATTCTAGATACACTTGTATTATATTCAACATTTTCTAATTTATTACCTAATGCCTTATAAATTTCTCCAAAACCACCTTTTGCAGGGTAACCTACTTTAGTGTCTGCCTGTAAGGGTTT
>CAZHYX010000023.1:0-16685 GCA_964536675.1 uncultured Flavobacteriaceae bacterium | reverse complement strand
TATTTAAATCTCCATAAGCTTCATCTGCATCAAAACATCCATCGCCATCACTATCTAAATCTAGGTGATTTGGTATAGAATCAGCGTCGGCACTTTCCTCATAAACGTCTGGCACACCATCACCATCGGCATCAGTATAGTTTGTAGTAGTACCATCAGCATTTGTAATATAAGTAGGATGATCACCTGTATTATCAACTGTATCTAAATAGTTAGGTAAACCATCACCATCATGGTCTCCATTAGGGTCATTACCATTTGTTTCAACTACATCTAAAATGCCATCATTATCATCATCTAAATCTAGATCGTCTGTAATACCATCACCATCAAAATCACCTAAACATACTGCAAATAAAGGTGTTCCGATAGGGAAATCATTATCATTCATATCGAAATCTTTTAAAAATCCATTATTCGCATAATTATCAAATTCAACAGTATTAACATCATTAAATTCATACATCACTCTACTAGTTGCTCCTCCAGATTCTCCTTGAGAACCTACTGCATTTAAATCAGGAGGAACATTATCTATAACTAAATTTGTTGGAATAGCTGTAGCGGTAAAACGGACATTTGCACCGCAATCTGTAGCTAAGGCTTCGTTATTTGGTCCGTCAATATCATTAATTACAAACCTGAAATCATTTACAGGAATTAATGTTGTTCCATCTGCTTCAAGAAATGTATATTGAATTCTTGCTAGGTTTCCAGGTATACCAGAAGTCCCAGAAGAAGAAATAAAACGAATATTATCTCCAGATTGTACAAATCTACCTAATTGCCCACTCAACCTTTGCGCTCTAATAAAAGCCAAAGTGGGAATACCTGGTGAAGTTGCCGTAAAAAGCGCATTATCGGTATTATTACCAGATGACACGCCTGTTACTGTAACTAACTCAAAATTTTGCCCAATAACCTTATTTGCTCCAAGTATTGTTATACAAAAAAAAGTTGCAAGCAATATTTTTTGTATAAATTTTAATTGTAGTTCTCTATTAAAAAGTATATGTTTGTAATCCTTCTTTTTTGAATAAAAAGCGGATGCAATCTTTATAAAAAAATTTGTCATGTTAATTGGTTTTTACTTGTAATTATTGATTAGTTATGATGTTGCCCCAGTTATAGTAATGCTCTCAAACGTTTTCTATAGCTTGGGGTTTTTTTATGTTCTTTAAACTTATTTCATGCGTTTATTTTTATATACTATTATACATTATCAACTTACTATTATTTTAAGTTAACTTACATTTATATATTATCATTCTTTTACCAAGATTTGCAAAAGACAATAATCCGTATTTTAATATTTAAATTTAGGGTAATTTGTTTAGCGACATATATCTTGATATTGTTATTATAACAACACCTTCTTCCTTATTGTTGTAGACAAATCTAAGGAAAATGTTAGGGAAATGTTAAAATTGTTAATAAGTATTTTAAATTGTTAATAAGTAGGGTTGGGGTATTTTTAAAAGTGGGGTTTTACACTAAGTTCAATCTTTATTTATTTATGGTATATTAAATGAAACTGTTAATAAAGCTCTTTAATCAGACCGTTTTTGACATATTTTTCTAAATAAACCATCTTGTATTAAATTAGTTAAAGGGTTCTAATTAAATTAGCCGGCTATTTGTAGAATAAAAAATTATAATCAATTTAAACAATTAACTTGTTAACTAGTCTAAGAATAAAAATCTAATCTATGATAGTAACCAAAACTAAAATGATTATTGACGCAACTAATTTATTCTATAGTATCTATTATATAGTTTTGTAAAACTTACTCGATATAAGCCTATTAAAATCTAAACATTGAATTACACCAAGTACATAACAATTTTATTTTTCTTGTCAACTTTTGTTGTCATGTCTCAAAATGATATAATAATCATTGATGCTAAACTAAATTATAAGAAAAGAGAAATTCAAGTGCAACAAGAAATTATCTATCACAATAAAACTGATAGCTCATTAGATACTATATATTTTCATAATTGGGCAAATAGTTTTAAAGATAAACATACGCCTTTGTCTAAAAGATTAATAGAAAATTATGATAAAAGTCTACACTTTGCGAAAATAGAAAAACGAGGAAGCTCAATTATTAAAGGTATTTCAAGCAATTATATTGCTACTAAATGGATTGTTAATGATAATTCGCCAGATATTGTCAGTATCATTTTAAATAAACCTTTACAAGTAAATAATTCAATTACCTTATCGTTTACTTATATTATTAAAGTACCTGAAGACATTTTTACAAACTATGGAAGAAATGGTTCTGTCTATAACCTACGGTTTTGGCATATAGTGCCAGCAGTTTTTGATGAACAATGGCAGTTAATGAGCAATTTGAATATGGATGACCTATATATGAATCCATCAAATTATACTATTAATTTTACTGTACCAGAAGGATTAAAAATTAATACTGATTTAGATATTACCAAAACAATTGAGCCACCAAATACCATTTATCATTTATCAGGTAATAATAGAATTGACATAGAATTAAATCTTACATTATTAAATGATTTTAAGCATTTTGACACACCTCATACAGTTAGCGTAATTACAAACCTTAATGGTACAAGCTTAAACCATCAGGTAAAAAATGACATCATCAATAGAGAATTAACTTTTTTAAAAAAGCATATTGGCTCTTATCCACATAACAAATTATTAGTAAATAAAATTTCTTATGATAAAAATCCTATTTACGGATTAAACCAATTACCTAAAATATTCAATCCGTTTCCTGGCGCTTTTGAATGGGATATAAAAATGTTTAAAGTACTTTCAAAAAAATATTTAGAAAATACTATTAGTGTAAACCGACGAAAAGATGCATGGATAATTGATGGTATTCAAACTTTTTTGATGATGAAATATGTTGAAGAGTATTATCCTGAAATTAAAGCTATGGGCAATATTTCAAAAATTTGGGGTGTCAGAAGTTTTACAATTGCAAAATTAGATTTTAATGAAAAATACCCATTTGTATATCAATTTGCCGCACGTAGAAATTATGATCAAGCTTTAATGACACGTGCAGATTCTCTATCAAATTTTAATAGAAAAATTGTCAATAAGTATAAAGCAGGACTTGGTTTACAGTATCTAGATGAATATTTAAATGATAGTATTGTCTTTAAAAGTATCAAACAATTTTATGCTCAAAGTCTAGGTAAAAAAACAAATAGTAAAAAGTTTAAAAAACTAATTTTAGACAATACTAATAAAAACCTCAGTTGGTTTTTTGGTGATTATCTTTATTCTAAAAAAAAGATAGATTATACCATTAAAAAAGTACACCAAACCGAAGATTCAATTGCTATTACTATTAAAAACAATCGTAATTTCACAGCACCTGTCGCTCTTTATGGAATACAACAAAAAGGTATAAAATTTAGAAAATGGATAACCGGTATTGATTCTACAGCAATAATAACCATCCCTAAAGGAAATTTTAATAAGCTTTCATTAAACTATGAATATTTATATCCTGAATTAAACCTCCGTGATAATTGGTATAAATTAAACGGAATACTTAACAGACCTATTCAATTTCGATTTTTTAAAGATGTAGAAGATCCCTATTACAATCAAGTTTTTTATAACCTGTATAGTGATTATAATTTTTATGATGGCATTATTTTGGGCCCTAGAATATATAACGAAGCACTTTTTAAAAAGAAATGGTTGTATAAAATTACACCAACTTATGGTTTTAAAAGTAAAAAATTAACAGGTTCATTTTCTTTTGTATATCAACACATACCCGAAGAAACTTCTGTTTATAGATATAGAGTAGGTATTGCAGGCAGTAGTTTTCATTATGCACCTGACCTTAATTTTAAGAAAATGGTACCGTTTATGAGTGTAGAATTTAAAAGAAAAAGTTTACGTGATGTAGGTGGTAGTGCATTAACCGCTAGATATATAATTATTGATAGAGAGACTGAACCCCAAGCCTCTTCTTTAGAGTCTGACAGCTATAATGTACTCAATCTAAGATATAGCTATTCTAAACCAGATATTATCAAAGATTTACGCTATAATTTTGATGCACAATTCGCTAACAATTTTAGTAAATTAGCTGTAGATTTTAGGTACAGAAAACTAACCAATAAGAATAGACAATTCGATTTTAGATTATATTTAGGTACTTTCTTACACAATAGAACTGAAGGAGATTTTTTTAGTTTTTCATTAGACAGGCCTTCTGATTATTTATTTGATTATGATTTTTTAGGAAGATCAGAACAAGCTGGTTTTTTTAGTCAGCAAATTATTATTGCCGAAGGTGGTTTTAAATCTATGTTTGAAAACCCTTATGCTAATCAATGGATGTTAAGTACAAATGGAAGTATTGGTATATGGCGCTGGGTAGAAATTTATGGAGATGCAGGATTTTATAAGAACAGAACTTTTAGCCCTGTTTTTAGATATGACAGTGGTATTCGGTTAAATTTTATACATAATATTTTAGAAGTCTATTTCCCATTACAGTCAAGCTTAGGCTTTGAACCTTCGCTATCTGGTTATGGCTCAAAAATTAGGTTTGTATTAACTATTAGCCCTTCAAGAATTATCAATTTTGCAAGAAGAGGCTTCTTTTAAACTCTATTCAAATTTTGATTATACAATGCAGATTCGACCAATCAATTTTGCAAGCCCAAAAATAAGCTAAATATTTAAACAAAAAGATTCTGAAATACACTTTGCTATCAGGATCAATTCGACTAATCAATTTTATAAGCCCAAAATTAAACTTACAAAATTGAAGTCTCGTTGACTTTTAATTCTCACTCAAAAATTGTAGTTTTGCCAAACTTCCTAAAAACATTATAATGTCAGAGAAATTTGCAGAAGAAACGCAAAAATTATCATATAACGAATTTAAAAAAGAAATTCTACATGATTATAAAATTGCAATTGTAAGTAGAGAATGTAGTATATTAGGACGTAGAGAAGTCTTAACTGGTAAGGCTAAATTCGGAATTTTTGGAGGTGGTAAAGAAGTCCCTCAACTAGCAATGGCAAAAGCTTTTAAAAATGGAGATTGGCGCTCTGGTTATTATAGAGACCAAACTTTTATGATGGCAATTGGCAAATTGAATCCTGAGCAATTTTTTGCCGGTTTATATGCACATACTGACATTAAAGCCGAGCCCAATGCTGCTGGAAGACAAATGGGAGGTCATTTTATGACACATACATTAAATGAAGATGGAAGTTGGAAAAACCAGTTAGAACAAAAAAATGTAAGTGCTGATATATCACCAACTGCAGGTCAAATGCCTCGCTTACTAGGGCTAGCTCAAGCTTCAAAAATATATAGAAATATTGAGGCTTTAAATAAAGCCAATACATTTTCTAACAATGGTAATGAAATTGCATGGGGTACTATTGGTAATGCCAGTACTTCTGAAGGTCATTTTTTCGAAACCTTTAATGCCGGTGGTGTTTTACAAGTACCAATGGTCATTAGTGTTTGGGATGATGAGTACGGAATTTCAGTTCCCGCAAAATATCAAACCACAAAAGAAAATATTTCAGAAATTTTAAAAGGTTTTCAACGTGACGATAACGGTAAAGGTTATGAAATTTTTGTAGTCAATGGTTGGGATTACTCTAAACTAATTGATGTATATAATCAAGCATCTACAGTTGCCAGAAGTGAACATACACCTGTTTTAATCCATGTAAAACAGCTTACCCAACCTCAAGGACATTCTACGTCAGGCTCTCATGAAAGATATAAAAGCGATGAACGATTAGACTGGGAAACCAAGCATGATTGTAATACCAAAATGCGTGAATGGATACTCAGTATATTTGAAAATGAAGAAGAACTAATTAGCATTGAAAAAGAAGCAAAAAAAGAAGTAAATGCCGCCAAACGTAATGCTTGGAATAACTATTTAGAAGGCATCATTCAAGCACAAAAATACGTACTTAATTTATTAGAAAAAGTAGCTGAAAAAAGTGAGAATAAACCATTTATTATAAAACTAAAAAATGAGTTGACTGCAATTAAAGATCCATCAAAAAAAGATGTAATATCTACTGCAAGACGTACTTTGAGGCACTTAATAAATGAAAATAACGCTGAAAAAACACAGTTGCTAGATTGGATAGAAAATTATAACATAGAACAATCAATCAACTATAATACTCATTTATATAGCGAAGCTGAAAACAATGCAAAGACCATCAAAGAAGTTAAACCAACCTATGATGAAAATACACCATTAGTTGATGCCAGAGTGCTATTAAAAAATAATTTTGACAATATTTTATCACGTTATAAAGAGGTATTAATTTTTGGGGAAGATGTTGGTAGAATAGGTGATGTAAATCAAGGATTAGAGGGCTTACAAGAAAAATATGGTAAATTAAGAGTAGCCGATACAGGTATTAGAGAAGCCACTATTATGGGGCAAGGAATTGGGTTGGCAATGCGCGGATTGAGACCTATTGCAGAAATTCAATATTTAGATTATCTGCTTTATGGTTTACAAATTTTAAGTGATGATTTAGCAACCTTACGTTATCGAAGTGTTGGTAAACAAAAAGCACCATTAATTGTACGTACTAGAGGGCATCGCTTAGAAGGTATTTGGCATTCAGGCTCTCATATGGGGGCTGTTATACATTTATTAAGAGGCATGTATATTTTAACACCTCGAAATATGACCAAAGCCGCGGGGTTTTATAACACACTTTTACAAAGTGACGAGCCAGCATTAATTGTTGAAAACCTTAACGGATATAGATTAAAAGAAAAATTACCAAATAATATTGGCGATTTTACAACACCAATAGGCATTGTTGAAACCATTAAAAAAGGAAATGATGTAACTATTGTTTCTTATGGATCAACGCTTAAAATAGTCGAGGAAGCTGCTAAAGAATTAGCCCAAGTAGGCATTGATGTTGAAATTATTGATGCACAAACATTACTACCCTTTGATTTGAATCATGATGTACTAAAAAGTCTTCAAAAAACTAATAGATTAGTTATTGCAGATGAAGATGTACCCGGTGGTGCTTCAGGTTACCTTTTAAATGAAATTTTAAATACCCAAAATGCCTATAAATATTTAGATAGTAAACCTATAACTATAACGGCAAAAAGTCATAGGGCGGCTTATGGAACTGATGGTGATTATTTTTCAAAACCTTCTATTGATGATGTTTTTGAAAAAGTTTATGCGCTTATGCATGAGGTAAGCCCCCATACTTACAAAAAAATTTATTAAACGTTTTTAAATTTTATCCTTTAAATTTAGAAGTATTTATTTACTTTTGAAAACTATTTTTAACTCTAACTTAATCAAAATGAAACTATTTAAAGTTTTAATACCTTTTATTTTTCTATTATTTACATCACTAACTGTATTTTCTCAGAATAATAATGACAATCAAGGTTCACTCAATAGTGGTACCATTGAAAGTCAATTTGATTATTTGTATAAAAAATCTCCTAAATGGACTGACCCTAATTCCGGTCAAAGATATAAAACTGTAAAAGTTAATAATTTGTTTAAATTTAAAAATAATGTTATTGATTCTTTAAAATTAGGAAGAAAAAAATTATTAGAAACACAAATAATTGTAACTACTCAAAAAAGTGAAATTGATGCGTTAAAATTAGAATTAGGTACTACAAATGAAAATTTAACGTCTGTAACCAAAGAAAAAGATAGTATTCGTTTTATGGGTATACCTCTAAGTAAAGCGGGGTATAATACTATTTTATGGTCTATTATTGCTGCTCTTGGTGCATTATTGGCTTTATTTATTATAAAATTTAAGCGTAGTAATATCATCACAGTTAATGCAAATAAAGGAAAAGATGATATAGAAATAGAGTATGATGACTATAGACAAAAAGCAATAGAACGAGAACAAAAACTAAGGCGAGAACTTCAAGATGAGTTAAATAAACAAAAATATGCCAAAATAGAAGTTAATAAAAAAAAGAGATAAATAATGCTCTATTTTTTGATCTAATTTTATAAAAAGCAGAAATTATATATTGTACTACACAATAAATTAATAATTAGTCAGTTTTTAATTAGTCGAAAGTTTTCGATTTCGCTGTGAATTAAAGTTTTTTTAAATCAATATAACCGTTAATATGGTAGGAATTCTATCTCTTTAATTGTTATATCTAAAATTACAATTCATCAGTTTATGTGTAGAAACTTACTATTACTTTCAACCCTATTTGTATTAAATTTTACAGTATATGCTTTAAAAGCTAGTAATGAACTTACAAATAATTATATTTTAGAAAATAATAATTCTGAAGTATCCTTCTCTACATATTCTCATAATTTATATGATAAAATAAATGATACCGATTTAAATTTTGATGCTTTTAAATATGGTTTAAAAGGATATTTAAAACTCCAAGCTGAAGGCTCATTGAAAAACTCAAAATACTTAACTATTGTTGATATGAGCGTTTCTGCTAATAGTAAACGCCTTTTTATTATCAATATGGAAACACAGCAATTAGAACACAAAAGTTTAGTTGCTCATGGAAGGAATTCTGGAGGAACCTATGCTAAGCAATTTTCGAATAGAGTAAATAGTCATCAAACGAGTTTAGGGTTTTATAAAACCGCTGAAACTTATTCAGGTAAACATGGATTTTCTTTAAGGCTCGATGGATTAGAGTTTTCAAACAATAATGCACGTAAACGTGCCGTAGTTATTCATGAAGCAGACTATGCAAACCCTAATTATATCAAGAAAAACGGACGATTAGGAAGAAGTTATGGCTGTCCTTCATTACCGAAAAAAAACTATAACACAATTATAAATAAAATTAAAAATGGTAGTTGTTTGTTTATTTATCATCCTAAAAGTTCTTATTTAAAAAAATCGAAATTAGCAAATACAATTGAGACATTAATTAATACGAATAGCTAATTCTGAAATTAATTTATTATCTATCTTATAAATATCATTATAAAAAGTGATATTCCCTAAATTATCTGCACTAGCTGTTGTATAATAAATATATACCGGTAGCTTTTTATTAAGTTTAATAGGTTTTTCTTTCTGTTTTTTAATATATCTATAAACACTATCAATAGTATATTTGTTATTATCAGATTTTAATAAATAATCAGCTAAATCTAATGCCTTTTCCACTCTAACACAACCATGACTATAAGCTCTATACTCTCTCTTAAAATGACTTTTTGAAGGGGTATCATGAAAATAAATAGCACGTTTATTCGGAAAAATAAACTTTACCAAACCTAATGCATTCGAACTACCTCCTTTTTGTCTAATTAAATACTTAAAATTATACTCATTGACTTCATTCCAATTCACAGAAGTAGCTTCAATGGTGTTTCTTGAATAATCAAATATTTCATAATTATTTCTTGTTAAATAAGTAGAGTCTTTTTGAGCTTTCCCTAAAATTTCTTTTACAGAAATCTTTCTAGGTACATTCCAATAAGGATATGCAATAATATGCTCTAAAGTATCAATAATTTCAGGTGTTTGATTTTTAAATTTACCTACTACAACTTTATGTTCTCTGACTTGCTTTTTGTCTTTATAAACTTCCATTTTATAACTTGGTATATTTACAAATATATAGTCTGAAGACCAATCTTCTCTCCAGCGCCAACGCTCTAAATTTGCCGCAATTTTTTTATAATATTCATAAGGACTAATTGACAATGCAATTGCAGTATTTTTTCCTATTATGCTATCAGGTTTTAGACCATGAGCAGATTGAAATTTGGTAAGTGCATTAAAATATAAAGAATCGTTTTGTTCATCAGTCAAATACCGATGTAGTACTAATGCTTTTTTTGCTTGTTTAGTAGTTTCTAAAGAGTCTTTTCTGAAATTTTGAACACTTACATTATCGGTAGATAAACTAGTGTTTTCTAAAAAAATTTCAAGCCCTTTTCGCAGGTTATGATATTCAATATGCTTAGGTTGTAAGTATAATAGTTTTTCTATGATACTATCAGACTTTGATGCCTCATTTAAATAATCAGGCAAATTCAAAGTGAACTTTTTTCTTGATATATCTGTTATATTAGTAATAGAGTCTAAAACTCCATAATTTAAATGTTTACCATGTTGCATAAAATAATATGTTAATAATACTTCTAATTCGCTAGCAGTTGCATACTTTTTATCTTTTAATTGAATTGTATCTAATCCTTTTTTTAGCTCTTTTAAAGTGTTTATTTTATACCATCTAGTATCTAAACCATAATTTTTAGCATTTGAAAGTTGATTGATTAAACGAATACCATCTTTTGATAATTGAACTGAATCTGTTATCCAAATAGTGGAATGATCTATATTATTATAAAATTTGTTTACCCACTCTATACTATCTAGTTTAACATCCTTAATAACAGGTTTAACAATACTCAAATAGTTGGTACTGAAATATTGATTCAGTTCAGCCTTATAATCTCTTGGTATCATTTTTTTAATATTCTCTTCTGCTTTTTTTTCAATGCCAGAACATGAAAAAAGAAAATAGAATATTGATATAAATAGTATCGTTTTTTTCATAACAAATAGGGTTCAAATTTATAAATTTATTATCATTTTTAACTCTTAATACTCAATTATACCAATTTAATTATAAAATTTGTCATTAATAAATTGAATTATTTTTTGCTTAGATGAGGCAAAAAAACAAAGTATAGTATTAATTATAGTTTCTTTTTTTAACAAAATATAAGTAAAAAAGAACTGCGAAGCATATCATGAACTCCTACTTTAAAAAATAGAAAAGAAGTGAGTAAACAATTTATATGACTAGTTTTATGGTTAAATTTGTATTAACAATAAATGAGCCTTTTTTTGAGTAATTTTTATATTGCAAATATGGTATTTTATGAATAATAAAAATGCGCTATATACAGTGAAATTTACATCCCTGAAAACGGGGAGTTAAGTAAAATGTCTTCGTTTTATACTATTAACCTGAGTTCGACCTAAAATTTAATTTACAGAATCCTAAGAAAAGGTGAGATTTGAAGTGTAAAATTAAAAGGAATATCTAGATATTTTAATGATTTTATCCGAAAAGATTGCCTTTTCTTTGAATTTCCAAAGGATTTGATGAATTTTTTCCAATTCTTGCCATATTTTCTCAAACTAACCCGCCTGCCCGCCGAAGGCTGGTTAGTCCTTCAAAATGATACCTACGAATTGAATAAAAATTCATTCAAACTGTAAACAAATATTAGGTCGAACTCAGGTTATTACTACTTATTCGTAATTAATGCTTTACCAACAGTACATTGTAAACAGTTTTGCCTAGTACAATATTCATTTTTTAATTGTAATAATGCCTGACTTTCTAATGCATTATTTGACGATATACTTAACTCTTTAAATTTGTCTATTATAGTGTTCTTTTCAGGTTTAATTTGCCGCATGGTATATAAAAGATGCTCTTCGTTCAATTTATTTATGTGTTTTAAATACATAAACTGTAAAGGGATGATAGTATTTATTAATAATAAATCTACAAACGACTTAGTCAATTTCTTACTAGATTTTTTAGAAGTTGAGGTAAATGAGTAATGTGTTTGCCAATATTCTGACATTGAAATATCAAATAATTCATAAAAATCTTTTAATTCTGTAGTTTCCATTACTTTTGAAAACAGGTTTTGATGCTTATGTAATAGCATAGTTAGTTGGGCTATTCGTATTGTTGGAAAATTATTTGGTCGTAATCTAAAAAATTGAATTTGCGATTTACTATTTGGCAGTAATTGATATTTTTTTCGCAAATAACTATATTCATTTTGTAAATGTTGATAATAACCATCTTGAATATCATCGTTTAATAAATAAGCTTGACCAAATAATAAGGCTTCAATACGTACTATATCTTGCCTTTCTTTTCTTATTATAGAAAAGTCTATTGAATTCGCTAAGTTTAAAAAAGCATCACCATTGACCTTTAAGCCAAAATTTTTTGAAAGCATTTTAAATAACACCGCTTCCCAATTATTTTTAGAAATATCTAATAATTTTTGAATTAGATATGATTTCTCTTCTAATCGCTCAATATAAAGTCGATCTAGCCAGTTATTTAACAAAAATTGGTCAATTGAATGAATCTCATTCTCGCAATTAATCCATTTTTGAGGTGTAGAAAATAATTTTTGATAATTGCTAATAATTTCTTTATTAACATAACTTTTAAGCTCTAAAGTAGGTATTGGTAAATTATTTTCTCTATAAATCTTAACATCATCTTCCCAAACTACATGCAAAATTACAGTATCATAATTGTTATCTATTTCATGACCATGCACATACCAATCAGAAGATTTTATATGAATTTCTACATTACCCGCCCATAGTTGACCGGCAATTTTTAATTGAGCGTTAAAAAAGTCTGGCCCTGTATTATGATTGTGATCTCCTGCATTAATTAATTCAATCGTTTCTTTTTGGGTAGTTTTTAATTGCTCAACAGTAAAAAGTTTATATTTCCAGATATAATGTAGTAAATCTTCTTTCACAATCTAAAAATAAATCAAATTTTTTAGACAAACAAATTACTCATTTATCAATCTATATATTAAAATAGCTGTACGCTTAGTTAAGTCTTCAATAGTATTTAAGTTTACTGTTTCTTGTGGTGTATGAGCACCACTTCCCATAGTTCCTAAGCCGTCTAAACAATCAACATACTCAGCTACAAAAGACACATCTGCCGCACCTCTTTTACCTGGGTCATAAGCTTTTACGCTACCTTGACCTAGATCAAAACTAACCTGATTTAACACTTTTAAAAGCCTTTTATTTCCTTCTGTAGGACCCATTGCCGGATAGCTATCAACAAAGCTAATCTTAGCTGAAGTATGAGGTAAATTATTTGCAACAATTGTTCTCATTTTTTCTCTAGCATTTTCTTTTTGTTTTTCAGAAATAAAACGCAGACCACCATCAACTACAGCAGTTTGAGCAATAACATTACTTTTACCAAAAGCACTTCCTTTATTTAACGCATCTTCAAAAGTTAGTTGTGTGCCTCCTAGTATTAAACCGGGATTAAAAGTTAAATACTCCTCACCTCTAACTTCATTATAAAATTCATTTAAAATTCTAGAAAGTTCAAAAATGGCTCCTGCCCCTACGTTCTCATTAAAAATTCCGGCAGAATGTGCTCTTTTTCCTGTAACTTCAACTTTCCATCCAGAGGAACCTCTTCTTGCTACGGTTGCATAATTAAATCCTGTTGAGGTTTCAAAGCCTAAGGCAATATCGCTTCTTTTAGCAGCTTCAACCAAGTCTTTTCTACTTATACTAATAGGCTTACCAGAACTCTCTTCATCGCCAGTATAAGCAATAATTATTTGTACATCATTTAGTAGCCCTTTTTCAAAAAGTGCTTTTAGAGCATATAATATAATTATATTACCACCTTTCATATCATTACCACCAGGTGCATGAGCAATACTATCATTTACCATTGTAAACTCTTGAAAAGGGCTATCTTCTTCAAAAACAGTATCTAAATGTCCTATTAATAATAGCTTTTTACCTTTATTTCCATTTATTTCTGCAAATAAATGACCTGACCTGTTTACTTCAGACATCTCTATCCAACTTGTTTTGAAACCAATTTGGTCATAGGCTTCCTTAAAAATCATACCTACTCTTTTTACGCCATCGTGATTCATAGTTCCACTATTAATATTAACCACTTTTTTCAAAAACTCGATTGATTCAGTAGTATTAGCAGTAACTTCTTCAACAATTCTCTTTTCGGTCTTGGTTAACTTTTGACTAAACGAAATGTTTATAATAAATAAAAGGCTTAAAGCTATAATCCTTATTAGTAGTGTGTTTTTCATACCCATATTTGTTATTATTTATCTTGTTTTTGATTATCCAATTTCATACCACAAGGTAACCTCTTCTATTAAACTAGTCTCTTTCATCAAACCTATCAGGTTTATAAACTAAATCAATATTAGAGTTTAAGTATTAAAACAGATATAAATTATTGTTTTAAAAATTAGCTTATCATATTAATAACATCATATTTAGTTATAATATGATGGTTGCCATTGCCTAAATCTACTAAAACAGCTTTGTTCTCTTTCGTAATTAATTTTGAAATTTTTTCTATTGAAGTATTTTTAGCAACTATTGGAAATGCGTCTCGCATTACGTCTTTTATAGGTTTATCAGCTATATTTTCATCTTCAAAATACAGTTTAAACAAATCACTTTCATCAACAGACCCTACAAAGCCATTAATATCTTTTACAGGAATTTGAGAAATATCATATTGACGCATTCTATCTATAGCATGTGAAACTAACTCTTCAGTTCTTACAGAAATTAAAGGTTTATCTATATGATTTTTGATTAGGTCTATTGCAATTGTTATTTTTTCGTCTAAAAAACCTCTATCTCGCATCCAATCATCATTAAACATTTTGCCTACATAACGGCTTCCATGGTCATGAAACAAAACCACTACAACATCATCAGGTTTAAAATGTTCTTTTAATTGCAATACACCTTTAATAGCCGAACCTGCAGAGTTACCAACAAAAATTCCTTCTTCTTTCGCTAATTTACGTGTGTAAACAGCCCCATCTTTATCTGTAACTTTAGTAAATCCATCAATAATATCAAAATTGACATTCTTTGGTAAAATATCCTCCCCTATTCCTTCAGTTATATATGGATAAATTTCATTTTCATCAAAAATACCTGTTTCATGATATTTTTTAAATACAGATCCATAGGTATCTACTCCCCAAATTTTGATATTCGGGTTTTTTTCTTTTAAATATTTTCCAACACCAGAAATAGTACCACCGGTACCAACCCCCACAATAAAATGAGTTATTTTACCATCAGTTTGTTTCCAAATTTCCGGTGCAGTTTGTTCATAATGTGCTATTGAATTAGAAGGATTGTCATACTGATTTACATACCAAGAATTTGGTGTTTCTTCGGCAAGTTGCTTAGAAACAGAATAGTAAGAACGAGGGTCATCTGGTTCTACATCAGTTGGACAAACCACAACCTCTGCCCCAACAGCTCTCAATATATCCATCTTTTCTTTAGATTGTTTATCGCTTATTACACATATCAATTTGTAACCTTTTATGATAGCTACCAATGCTAATCCCATACCAGTATTACCTGAAGTACCTTCAATAATTGTACCACCAGATTTTAGACGCCCATCAGCTTCTGCATCTTCTACCATTTTAAGTGACATTCTATCCTTTACTGAATTACCTGGATTAAAAGTTTCTACTTTTGCCAATACCAAAGCATTTATATCTTTAGTAATTGTATTAATTTTTACCAGCGGTGTATTACCAATAGTCTCTAATATATTCTTTGCGTATTGCATATTTTTGTTTTGGATTCTGTGTTCTGAATTGCAAAAATAGTATATTATTTAAACATTTTAGGAAAAGTATCAATGATAGATTTTCTCATTATATGTAACCTTATAAAAGAGCGTAAGAAGCCTAAACCATATCCAAAAAATTGGATTAAAGTTGTCCAAACACTTAACGATGCTACTGATAAGTTTTTATTTTGAATAAATGTATCTATAAAAATAAGAAAAAAGTAAATTCCGAAAACTAATAATGGTAAATTCACTCCAATTAAAAAGCATCCTAAAGCAATAAATAAGCCAATTATAAATACACTCGGAAACCAATAGGTGATTTTAGCAGTACTAGGGTGTTGTTTGTTTAAAATAGGACGTGCAGCACCAAAGTTAAAGGTTTGCCTGAAAAAACTCGTAAAACTAACTCTGCGTTTATGGTACACAAAACCTTTTTCTAGAAATTGAGTTTCAAACCCATTTTTCCATAAGCGAAAGGTTAAATCAATATCTTCACCAAAATGTTGACTGCCAAAGCCTTTTGTACTGGCAAAAGCAACCTTAGACAATCCCATATTAAAGCTTCTAGGTTGAAATTTATTTAATGTATTTTTTTTACCTCTTATTCCTCCGGTAGTTAATACTGAAGTCATTGAATAATTAATTGCTTTTTGAATTGTAGTAAAAGATGAATGCGAAGCATCTGGTCCACCAAAGGCGTCGGTAAAATTATCTGTTAAAGCATTGAAAACTTCTAGTAAATACTGTTTTGGCAGTAAACAATCAGAGTCAAGAATAATAAAATAATTACCCGTAGCCTTTTGCATTCCGAAATTTCTGCTTAAGCCGGGTCCAGAATTTTCTTTATAATAATACTTTATATCTAATTGATTTTGATACTTTTTTATACAATTTTCGGATGACATATCAGAACCATCTTCAACCACAATCACTTGAAAGTGTTTTTGATAAGTCTGGTTAGTTAGGCTCTGTAATAATTCATCAATTTCGTCAGGGCGATTATAAACCGGAATAATTATGGAAAATTTTAACTCCAAATAAGGCGTATTTAATTATTCAAATATAATTAATCAATCGATATTAAAAACAAAAGAGGCTCACAATAAATGAAAGCCTCTTTTTATATATAAAACCTTTTGGTAATTAATTTCTAATTATCTTAAATGAACCGGTTGAATCGCCAATCACAACTTTAACAAAATAGGTCCCTGAAGGTAAATCAGACATATCTAATTCTGCCTTTACGCCAGATTGTGT
>CAZHYX010000022.1:0-16820 GCA_964536675.1 uncultured Flavobacteriaceae bacterium | reverse complement strand
ATAATAATTGTCATAATCAATGCAAACGGAATTTGTATTCGCATCAAGAACAACAGTCCTAAACCCAATTCTATAAACGGGTAAACCCAAGCATAACCCGGAATTGCTTTTGCCAAAGGGTCATACATTCTAAAAGAATCAGGAAACCCTTTTAAATCTAACAACTTAAAGAAACTGAAAACTATATAAAATAACCCCATAAAGTCTAACATAAAATTTGAACTGTTAAACATTGGTTTTATATTCAATAAAACAGCAGCAACTGCTATATATGTAAATATTAAAAATAGCGGGAATAATTGCTTTAATTCTGATGTTGATTCTGTTTCTAAAGTTATATTGGCATTTATTTTATTGTTAATATTTTCTATTCTATAATTACCAGCGCCAGCTAAAACCTCTTGTAATTTTATAATTGGAATATGGTTTTTCATTTCTATTTCGGCTGTTGCTTTTTCAAGATTTACCGTTGCTTTGATTACTTGTTCAATTTCGTTTAACTTATTTTCAATTGTTGTTCTACAACCATTACAAGTCATTCCTATTATTTTATATGTATGAATCATTTGTTTAATTTTTTTGTATTAAATATTCTAATACTGATTTTTGGATAAGCAGTTCTTTTTTAGCATTTATTTCAGCTAATTGAAATTTTAAAATCAATAATTGTAGGTTTAATATTTGTTCAAAATCTAACCTACCTGTTTTATAAGTAGCTAAACTTACATCTAAAGCACGTTTAGCTTCGGTTCTATTTGTATATTGAGTTTTAATGTCTTGCAATGCATTTTGGTAACCCGTTCGTGCTTGTTCTAAATTTGACCTTAAAAGATTTAAGTTATGCTCTTTTTGTTTTTCTATTGCTTGTTGTTTTAATTTAAATTGTTGTTGTTTTGAATTATATTTTTTTGATAATAGAGGAATCGAAACCGAAACCATTGGCATAATAATATCTTTACCATTATCTGGAAGTGAAATATCAACTCTTTCTTGTACAAAACCATAATCTAAACCCACGCTAATTCTAGGTAAACCTTCCTTTTTAGCAGCCAATTCATTACTTTGTAAAGACTTAGTAATATTATCTAGTTTGATTAATTTAGGATGTTTAGCCAAATTATCCTCAGTATTTTCCTTTGATAACATTTTTACCTCTAAAGAATCAGAAACATACACTTCTTCTAGTATTTCTCTATTTAATAGTAAGTTGAATTGTTTCTTATCAGAAGTTATATTATTCTTTAAAATTTCTATTTTACTGTTCAATTCATTTTGCTGTATTTTGATTCGCAAAACATCAACCATTGTTGCTTTATTAGTCTCTAATTCTGTTAAAGCTAAATTTTCAAAAGTATTTAAGATTGCTGCATTTTCTTTATAAATTTTTAATTTTGATTGTATATCATACAACTTATAATATTTGTTTTTTATTTGTAATACTAAATTTCGTTTGACCAGATCAACATCATTATTTGTTGCTTCGGCTAAATAGTGTACACTTTCTTGTTTTGCTTTCAAAGTACCAAACCAGGGAAATTGTTGTTGTACAGAAAGTTTAACTTGTTGTGCTCCAACCCTAGTCTCAACTGCTTGCGCAAAAACACCCACGCTAAATTTTGTGTCGGGCAATGCTCCCACTTCATTAATCTTTTCTTTGTTAGCTTCATAACTGAACTGTTGTGCCTGTAATTCAGGATTGTTTTTTATTGCAATATCTAAATAGTCTTGCAAAGTCTGAGCTTCTGAAAAAAGAAAAAAGAAAAAAGAAAAAAGAGAAAAGAATACTCTTAATCTAGTTCGTTTTACTTTTTTATTAATTATTTTATATTTCATAATTCTTCCTTTTTAATTCTTAATTCACTTTTCCAACTATATAATACAGGCACTACAAAAAGTGTTATTAACGCTACCAACATTCCACCAAAAGAAGGGATTGCCATTGGTATCATAATGTCACTTCCTCTACCTGATGACATCAATACCGGCAATAGTGCTAATATAGTTGTGGCTGTAGTCATTAAACAAGGTCTAATTCGTTTTTCACCAGCTTCAATAACCGATGCCCTTATTTCAGCCTTGGTCTTAGGTTTTTTTCTTTCAAAAATCTGTGTTAAATAGGTTGCCATAATCACGCCATCATCTGTTGCAATACCAAACAACGCAATAAAGCCTACCCAAATGGCAACACTCAAATTAATGGTCTGTATTTGAAAAATGTCTCGCATATTCTTTCCGAAAAGGTCAAAATTTAGAAACCAATCTTGTCCATATAGCCAAATGAGTATAAATCCACCTGCAAAAGCAACAGCAATTCCACTAAAAACTAATAATGAAGTACTAACTGACTTAAATTGAAAGTATAAGATCAAAAAGATAATTATCAAAGCCAATGGCACAACCAAAGCTAACTTCTTTTCTGCTCTTACTTGATTTTCATAGGTTCCTGTAAAACGATAACTGATTCCTTGCGGAACTACTAATTTTCCCTTATCAATATTATGCTGAATTATATCTTGTGCGCGTTCTACCACATCAACTTCTGCTTCATCATCCAATTTATCGAACAATACATAACCCACTAAAAAAGTATCTTCACTTTTAATAACTTGCGCCCCTTGTTCGTATCTAATATCTACGACTTCGCCTAGTGGAATTTGATTACCTGATCTAGTCAGAATCAATATTTCTTTCAATGATTTAGGAGAGTTTCGTAACTCTCTAGGATAACGAACCCTTAAGGAATAACGTTCTCTTCCTTCTACAGTTTGACTTATTGTTTTCCCACCAATAGCAACTTCTAAAACTTGCTGTATGTCATTGATATTTAAACCATAACGAGTCGATTTTTCTCGATTTATATCTATTAATAAATATGGCTTTCCAATAATTCTATCGGCAAAAACGGCTTCCTTTTTCACACCTTTTACTTGTTTTAAAATGGATTCTAACTCTAATCCAAAAGCCTCAATTTGTTGTAAGTTCTGTCCTTTTATTTTAATTCCCATTGGTGCCCGCATTCCGGTTTGCAACATCACCAATCTAGTTTGAATAGGTTGTAATTTAGGTGCTGAAGTAACACCAGGAAGTTTGGTGACTTTTATAATTTCTTGCCAAATATCATCAGAATTTTTAATGTGTTTTCTCCATTGACGGAAGAACTTTCCTTTTTTATCAATTAACAGGTCTGAGACCTCAAAGGTTTTAAAAACCTGTGAGGTTTGCTTATTTGATCCATCAGTAATAAAGCTACCATCTTTTAATTCAAACAAGCCATTATCATTTACTTTAAATCGTAAGCGATTCCCATCATTATCAAGAATATATTCTGACTTATAATTAATTATATTTTCATACATTGATAATTGTGCAGGGTCTAAAGCACTATCAGTTCTACCAGCTTTACCAACAACTGTTTCTATTTCAGGAATGCTAGCAACTGCCATATCTAATTGTTGCAATACACGCTTATTTTCATCAACACCTGCATGTGATAAAGAGGTTGGCATTAATAGAAACGATCCTTCGTCTAATGCAGGCATAAACTCTTTACCTAAAGTTGACCATGTCAACATTCCTCCAATAAAAATTGTAATTGGAAGCGATAAAAACAGGATTTTATTTGCCAATGCCCAGGTTAATATTCGTGTATAATAATTTCTAAAAATCTTAAAAAAAACTAATAATCCGAGTGTTACAATTATAACAAAAAGTAAATTCCAAAACCAAGCTATTTCTGAACCCAATGGTTGCCAATACTTAGTTAATAATAAAGTTATGGCAATTGCAGAAATTACAACTTTGACAATTTTCTCTGTCTTTGGCTCTTTCTTAAAGGGAAAAAATTGAAAATGTTTTAAAATTGAATAGATTGCAAAAACAACTAGAACTAATCCTAACCAAAAGCCATTATATATGGCAAAAATTCCCACTAAAATCAAGGCAATATTCAATATTAATTTCCCTGTTTTCTTTACGGATGATTCTTTAAAGATCATTGCCGCAAAAGGAGGAATTAATATCAAAGCAACAAACAATGAAGCAATCAAGGCAAAGGTTTTAGTAAATGCCAATGGCCTGAATAGTTTACCTTCTGCACCTACCATTGTAAATACCGGAATAAAACTGATAATGGTTGTTAAAACTGCCGTTACAATAGCTCCTGAAACTTCAGTAGTTGCGTTGTAAACTATTTGATTTATTCCCATCCTTGCCTTCCCTAAGGGAAGAGGTTTATTTTCGTTTTCAGACTTCTGGCTTCCAGCTTCTAGCTTCCAGCTTCCAGCTTCTTCAACATGCCTAATAATGTTTTCAGAAAGGATAACACCTACATCTACCATTGTACCAATAGCAATTGCTATCCCTGAAAGGGCAACAATATTTGCATCAATATTAAAGATTTTCATTGCAATAAAAACCATTAAAATTGCGACAGGTAATAAACCTGAAATTAGCAATGAAGCACGTAAATTCATTACCATGATAATGATTACTAAGATCGTTACTAAAATTTGTAATAATAATGCTAAGTTTAAGGTTGCTAATGTTTCTTTTATTAAATGAGATCTGTCATAAAAAGGCACTATAGTTAATTGAGATTTTCGACCATCTTTTAAAATTTTTGAAGGCAATCCGCTACTAATTTCTTTAATTTTTTCTTTAACATTAGTAATGACTTCCATCGGGTTTGCACCATATCTTGCAATAACAACTCCCCCAACTACTTCCGCCCCTTCTTTGTCAAGTATACCTCTTCGCGCTGCCGGACCGAGCTTTACTTTGGCTACATCTTTAATTAAAATGGGAATGTTATTTTTTTCTGTAATTACTGCATTTTCTATATCTGATAGTTGCTTTACATAACCCAATCCGCGAACTATATATTCTACCTGATTGATCTCAATAGTTCTTGCGCCAATATCACGATTACTGTTCTTTACAGCTTCTACTATTTTTTGAAGCGGAATATTATATTCTTTTAGTCGGTTTGGATCAACATCTACTTGATATTCTTGTACATGACCCCCAATACTCGCTACTTCAGAAACACCTGTTGAAGAAGCCAATCCGTATTTTACATAATAATCTTGTATGCTACGTAGCTCATGTAAATCCCAACCACCGGTTACGTTTCCTTGTTCATCTCTACCTTCAAGGGTGTACCAAAAAACTTGTCCAAGCCCCGTTGCATCAGGGCCTAAAGTTGCTTGTACACCATCAGGTAAAACGCCTTTTGGTAAAGAGCTCAGTTTTTCTAAAATTCTACTTCTACTCCAATAAAAATCAACATCTTCTTCAAAAATAATATAGATTGAAGAAAATCCAAAAGCGGAAGAACTTCTTATTGTTTTTACGCCTGGAACTCCAAGTAATGATGTTGTTAACGGATAAGTAATTTGATCTTCAATATCTTGTGGTGAGCGACCTGACCATTTAGTAAAAACAATTTGTTGATTCTCCCCAATATCAGGAATTGCATCTACCGCTACAGGGTTTCTAGGCAACCATTTTACTTGCCAATCAAAAGGTGCGTTTATGATACCCCATCCTATAAAAAAGACAAGTAATAAAACCGCTACCAGTTTGTTTTCTATTAAAAATTTGATGCTTTTATTGAGCATGTTACGTTTATTTAATTTGACATTATAGTATATTTTAAGAAGTGCAAACTCAAGATTATGAGATAGCCACGTCACTCATTCTTCGTTTCTCGCAAAAACAGCAAGAAATAAAAAAACAAAATACTAAAAATCAAATTAAATATACCTCATCAAGCTTGTAGATATTCTTGACTATAAGTGGCGACGGATAATTATTATAAAGTGTAGCTGTTTTAACTTCATTAAATAGAGAAATATAAGAGTATATAAAAGCAGAAATAAATTGTGCTTGTTGTATTTCTAAACTCTGTAATGCTTGCTGTTCATTTTGATTACCTTCAATAACTTCTGAAATATCTTTACAGCAAAGTTCTTTTTTTATTTTTTGTTGGGAGGAAGTATTGTTTTCACATATATTCATTTCCATGCCACATGAATCAGCTTCGAATACATAAGAAACATCCGCTATCTCTTCACCACATATATGGGTATGCACCGTAAAAGAAAACGATGAAAACAGCACTAATAATGCTATTAGAATAGATGATACTTTATGCAATACTTCTTTCATTTCGTAACAAAAGTAGTTGTTTTAATTAAATTAGTTCAAAAATTATTGTTAATTTTTCTGATTAAACCAATAACAAAACTGTTATTAGTTAACTGGTATAACGGGTATTAGCTATTATTATTATACTAATAATCTTGCCTAACCAACTTTTTTTGATAATAAAATGCAGGTAATAAAATCAATACAAATACCGGATGAATTAAGAAACGACGTACATAAAAAGTAAATAAATAACCATTATTCATTCCTGCTCTTAACAATCCGTAATAAACAACACAAAGTACAATAAAGGCAATAATATAAAACTTAACAGAAAATTTAATCAATCGTCTGTTTAGAAAAGCAACATAAATTATTGCTAAAGAAATAAGTGCATTTGTAGTATATCGTAAAAAAATATGAAAAAATAGTTTTAATGTACCATATCCAGGAACATTATTATATAAATAGTCATTTTTAAAATAGTCGATAAATGGGTCATAAAATAGTTTATCTCCAAACGATCGAACCACCATCAGTAAAATAATCAATACACCTATTATGCCCATTCTAATCCACCTATTCATTTTTCACTTTCTTTAGATTAGAGAATTTATTTACCCAAATAATCCACAAAACAAAAGTAGTTCCATAAATAATTGCAGGAAATACAATAGCATGTAGGAAATATTGATACTCAGGATATTTAGAAATCAATATCCCTAAAATGAGAATTCTAAAAAGATTTACTACATAAATTATTATACTTCCTACAATACCAAAAATAATTGTTGCTTTTAAACTACCTGAAAAAGCAATAATAAAAGTTAAAAAAAGAATAAGAACACCTACAGAATTGCATCCTTCAACAATTCTTATTGCATAGATGTCTCCAACAAAAAATTTCATTGACAATTCAGAATCATGTTGTCCTGTATAGGTGTCAATTCCTAAAAATTTAGCTAATGCATGAGTTTGGTAGGCAACAGTTTTAGTAATTGGTGCGCAAGAAAAAACACTATCTTTCTGCTGTGTTTGTTTTAAATAAATTGAATATGCACCTAACAACAAAAAATAAGTAATAAAAAACTTAAGTAAAAACTTTATGATTATTTTTCGCTTCTTCAAATGAAAGTATTTTAGTTTTGTGCGACAAAAGATTAATAATTTCAAATTTAGTTGATTCATATGAATATAGAACTTCATGAAAATAAAATTATCAACATAATAAGTAACAATTTAACTACAAATGATAAGTTACAAAGCATCTGTGAGTTTTTAAAACAAGAAGTAAATTATTATGATTGGGTTGGGTTTTATTTTAAAAATGGCAATAAAAATGAATTAAAACTAGCTCAATTTACTGGAGAACCTACTGAACATACAATTATTCCTTTTGGTAACGGTATTTGTGGTCAGGTAGCTGTCAGTAATCAAAATTTTGTAGTGCAAGATGTTTCTGAACAACAAAATTATATTTCATGTGGTTTTAAAGTAAGGAGTGAAATTGTAATTCCGATTTTTGTTAATGGTGAAAACATCGGACAAATTGATATTGACTCTCATACTGTAAATCCGTTTACTGAAAAAGATACAGATTTGTTAGAATTTGTTTGCCGAGAAGTTGCTAAATTAGAGCTATCAAAATACATTTAATCATGACAAATTCATTAACTTGTACTATACAAGAGAGAGTTAAATAGATTAAAAGATGAAATTTCCGCTTATTCTGATGATACTATTCTTTGGGAAGTAGATCATGACATTAAAAATAGTGGTGGAAACTTAACATTACACCTAATAGGAAATCTAAACCATTTTATCGGAGCAACTTTAGGAGATTCAGGTTATATCAGACAACGTGAAAAGGAATTTAACGATAAAAATGTTTCACGCAATCTTATTATTGAACAAATAAATACGTTAAAGGTTACCTTAGAAAAGGTATTTTCTTCACTAAACCAAAAAGATTTATCCAACTTGTATCCTAGTTGAGGTTTTTGGAAAACCAATGACTACTGAGTATTTCTTGATCCATCTTTACGGACATTTAACTTATCATTTAGGACAAATAAATTACCATAGACGCTTATTAGATATATGATTTAAAATATACGAAGTGCTACATACGTTGTACGATTTATGGTTTAGCATGAAACCTTAAACCCAAAACCTTGAACCATCTTTAATGTTAATAAATTGTTCATTCTTTATAGTAGTATCTCTGGTGATTAAACTATTGTGTTTTAGTAGTTTTGGCAAACCATATAACATAACAAATGAGCTCCACTAAAAAAGCCAAATCAGCATTAATTTCAGTATTTCACAAAAACGGATTAGCACCAATTGTTAAAAAATTAAATGAATTGGGTATTACCATATATTCAACCGGTGGTACCGAAAAATTTATTAATGAATTAGGTATAGATGTTATACCTGTTGAAGACTTAACGTCATACCCATCCATACTTGGTGGAAGGGTAAAAACACTACACCCTAAAGTATTTGGTGGTATTTTATCAAGAAGAGGTAATGATAATGATATTTCACAACTTAGAGAATATGAAATTCCAGAATTAGATATTGTAATTGTAGATTTGTATCCTTTTGAAAAAACAGTGGCTTCAGGCGGTTCTGAACAAGATATTATTGAAAAAATTGATATAGGAGGTATCTCATTAATTAGAGCAGCAGCCAAAAATTTTAAAGATGTCATTTGCGTTTCTTCAATGGAACAATATGAAGATTTTTTAGAAATTATTACTACACAAAATGGTGAAACAACACTAGAACAACGTAAAAAATTCGCTGCAAAAACATTTAATGTTTCCTCACATTATGACACTTCTATTTTCAATTATTTTAATGCGGATCACGGTATAGCATCTCTAAAAATAAGTGAAACAAATGGTAAGGTATTACGTTATGGCGAAAACCCACATCAAAAAGGTTTTTTCTTTGGCGATTTTGATAAAATATTCACCAAATTACATGGTAAAGAATTGAGTTACAATAATTTATTAGATGTAGATGCTGCAGTGAATTTAATGAATGAATTTAATCCCAAAGACTCGGGACCGACTTTTGCCATTCTAAAGCACAATAATGCTTGCGGATTGGCACAGCGCAACACACTTTTACAAGCCTATAATGATGCCTTGGCTGGTGACCCAATTTCAGCTTTTGGCGGTGTTTTGATTTCTAATTCAGCTATTGATATCAATACTGCCAATGAAATTCATAAATTATTCTGCGAAGTAGTTATTGCTCCTTCTTATGACGATAATGCTTTAGAAATATTAAAAGGCAAAAAAAATAGAATCCTTTTAATTTTAAAAGAAGTAGTATTACCAAAAACCATTGTAAGAACTTGTTTAAATGGTGTTTTGGTACAAGATAGAGATTTTAAAACTGATACGACAAAAGATCTAGAAACAAAAACTAATAATTCACCAAACGATAAAGAAATAGAAGATTTAATTTTTGCCTCAAAAATTTGCAAACATACTAAGTCTAATACCATTGTACTGGCAAAAAACAAGCAACTTTTTGCCAGTGGTACAGGTCAAACTTCACGAATTGATGCATTAAATCAAGCTATTGTAAAGGCAACTCACTTTAATTTTGATTTAAATAATGCTGTAATGGCAAGTGATGCTTTCTTTCCTTTTCCTGACTGTGTTGAAATTGCTAAACAAGCTGGAATCAATGCCGTGATACAGCCTGGAGGGTCAATTAAAGATCAATTATCGATAGATTTTTGCAACAATCATGAAATGTCAATGGTATTTACTGGTACTCGTCATTTTAAGCACTAAATACAATCTGAAAAATCTCTAATAATGATGCAAATGAATTACTAGAGATTACTATAAATTTATTACCTTTGGCAGATTCGTGAAAAAATACTAATCCGAATTAAATAACTCTAAATAACTCTATGGGATTTTTCGACTTCATGACCGAAGATGTCGCTATTGATCTTGGTACGGCAAATACACTTATCATACATGATGGTAAAGTTGTTATTGATAGCCCTTCAATTGTTGCAAAAGATAGGACTACCGGTAAAATTATTGCTATTGGGAAAAAAGCAAATCTTATGCAAGGTAAAACGCATGAGAATATAAAAACTATACGCCCACTTAAAGATGGTGTAATTGCAGATTTTGAAGCTTCAGAACAAATGATTAGGGAATTTATTAAACAAATTCCTTCTATAAAGAAACGTTTTTTCTTTCCACCTTCTTTACGGATGGTTATTTGTATTCCTTCAGGTATTACCGAAGTTGAAAAACGTGCTGTACGTGATTCTGCTGAACACATGAATGCTAAAGAAATATACTTAATTCATGAACCAATGGCGGCCTCAATTGGTATCGGTATAGACATTATGCAACCTAAAGGGAATATGATTATTGATATTGGTGGTGGTACTACAGAAATTGCAGTTATTGCTTTAGGAGGAATTGTATGTGATAAATCTATAAAAGTAGCAGGTGATGTTTTTACAAATGATATTGCATATTATATGCGTACGCAACACAATTTATATGTAGGCGAAACTACTGCTGAAAATATTAAAATTGACGTTGGTGCAGCGACTGAAGATATCGCAAACCCACCAGATGATATTTTAGTACAAGGTAGAGATTTACTAAGCGGTAAACCTAAGCAAATAAAAATATCATACAGAGAAATTGCCAAAGCATTAGACAAATCTATTTTAAGAATTGAAGATGCCGTTATGGAAACTTTATCTCAAACCCCACCAGAATTAGCTTCTGACATTTATAATACAGGTATTTACTTAGCGGGAGGTGGTTCTATGCTTAGAGGGTTAGACAAACGTCTTTCACGTAAAACTGACTTGCCTGTTTATGTAGCTGAGGACCCACTAAGAGCAGTTGTAAGAGGGACAGGGATTGCCCTTAAAGATTTAGAGAAATATCAAATTGTATTGATGAAATAGTTAATGTTCTAAAAACAAATGCAGCAGATTGTTAGTTTTATAATAAAGTATAAATACTTTTTATTCTTTTTATTACTTGAAATCATTGCTATTTCGTTAACCTTTCAAAATCATTCTTACCATAAAAGTAAATTTGTGAATTCTGCAAATTCTATTACAGGTGGCATTTATAAACGTATAAATTCGTTTAAAGAATATACCAACCTTAAAGTGTATAATCAACAATTATTAGATGAAAATACTCACTTAAAGAATATCCTTTCTCAGAAATTAAAAGATAGTTTAACATATACTATTCAAGTTATAGATACCACAAAATATTTCCAAAAATACAGTTACATTTCTGCTAAGGTATATAAGAATGAATATCATAAAAAATATAATTTCTTACTACTAAATAAAGGCTCAAGACAAGGTGTTAAAACCGATCAAGGCGTTGTAAACAGTAAAGGTATTATAGGTATAACAAATACTGTTTCAAAAAATTATTCAACAGTCTTATCTATTTTAAATGAAAATTCTAAAATCAATGTAAAACTTTTAAATAGTTTATATTTTGGTACATTACAGTGGAATGGGAAAGATTATAATGTTCTTCAGCTTATTGATTTACCCATAAGAGCCAATATAAAAGTTGGTGACACTATTACAACTGGTGGAAAGTCTACTATTTTTCCTGAAGGTATTCCTGTTGGTACTATTTTAGATTTTAACAAAGAAAATAATATTTATCAAAGTATTAATATCAAATTATTTAATGATATGAGTGCCATTGGACCGGTAAATATTATAACAAATTTTGATAAAGAGGAAATAACAGCACTTGAAGAAACTACAACTAAATGAATGATGTAATAAAAAATATCATCCTATTTATTGGATTAATTTTAATTCAAGTAATTGTATTAAATAATGTACTGTTTTGGGGGTATATCAATCCATTACTATATATTCTATTTATTATCCTTTATCCTTTAAAAAAAGATAGAGGCGCATTTTTATTATTGAGTTTTTTATTAGGTCTATGTATTGATTTTTTTGTTGATTCAGGAGGTACAAATGCGGCGGCAACAGTATTTATTGCCTATATAAGACTACCCTTGTTAAAAGGATTGCTAAGAAAGCAAGAGATAGATTTTCCCGTATTTAAGATCACTAAACTTCCATTTTTAAGATTGCTAAGTTTCATCACTATCTTAACTCTTTCTCACCATTTTATAATATTTAGTTTAGAATATTTTAAACTAAATGCCATTATCACTATTTTTTCAAGAACATTTTTAACAAGTATTTTTACAATTATTTTGTTAATATTCAGTTTATTATTAATGGATAAAGATAAGTAAGATGGAAAGAAAATACATAGCATACTTTTCAATATTATTGATAGGCATCATATTTATATTTCGCTTATTTTATTTACAAATCATTACCACAAAATATAAACCATCTCCTTTCAATAATTCAGCCGTAGCCGTAAAATATGACTATCCTGAAAGAGGTTTTATCTATGATAGAAATAATATTTTGCTAGTTGCTAATCAACCATCATACGATATTATGGTAATTCCTAGAGATGTCAAACCTTTAGATACATTAGAGTTTTGTAATCTATTAAAAATTTCTAAAGAAAAATTTCTAAAAGAATTTAAGAGAGCGAAAAATTACTCCCCTAGATTACCTTCCGTTTTTGTTGCGCAACTCTCAAAAGACAATTATGCATACCTACAAGAAAAAATGCATAAGTTTAAAGGGTTTTACATTCAAAAACGTTCTTTACGAGAATACCCTATCAACTCAGCTGCAAATGTATTAGGCTTTATTGGTGAAGTAAATAATGAGCAGATTAAAAAAAATAGTTATTATCAACAAGGAGAGTTGATTGGAATTAAAGGTGTAGAAAATAATTATGAAGATATTCTAAGAGGTATTAAGGGAGTTAAGTTTATGCAAAGAAACCGATTCAATAAAGAAATCGGTCCTTACAAAGATGGTAATTATGATACTTTAGCAATTACAGGTAAAGATATCACCTTAACTTTAGACAGTAAACTGCAACAATATGGAGAAGCTTTAATGGCTAATAAACGAGGAGGTATTGTGGCAATTGAACCCGCTACAGGTGAAATTTTATCATTGATATCTATGCCAACTTATGACCCTAATTTGATGGTAGGTAGAGAACGGTCAAAAAATTTTACTAAATTATATTACGATGAAGATAATAAACCATTATATGATAGAAGTTTATTAGCACAATACCCGCCTGGGTCTCCATTCAAAATCGTTAATGCGCTGATTGGTCTTCAAGAAAGGGTCATTTTTCCAGAAAGTGCTTTCTATTGTCATGGAGGCTTTAAATACGGAAGAAGTGCGAAAGCATTTATGAAATGTCATTGTGGTATACGTGGTTCACCCGTAAAATTAGATAGAGGTATACACAAATCATGTAATGCATACTTTGCCAATGTTTATAAAAGAATTATTGAAAAACATTCAACCCCTTCTGTGGGTATGGATACATGGAGTGCGCATGTAAAGAGTTTTGGATTGGGGAATTTATTAAAAAATGATTTGTTTACTGGTACTAAAGGATTGGTGCCAAATGCTACTTTTTATAATCGCTATTATCCAAATGGTGGATGGCGTGCTTCTACAACCATTTCAAATGCCATTGGTCAAGGTGAAGTATTAGCAACCCCTATTCAATTGGCAAATATGACGGCAGCAATAGCCAATAGAGGTTTTTATTTCACACCACATATCATTAAAAAAGTAGATAATAAATCCATCCAAATTGATAAGTTTACTGTCCCTAAAAAAACATCTATTAAGCCTGAACATTTTGAACCTGTAATAGAAGGTATGTTTAATGTTTTTGAAAAAGGTACAGCCAGAGGCTCTAAAGTCAAAGGTATTGAAATATGTGGTAAAACCGGTACTGCTGAAAATTTTGCAAGCGTTAATGGCAAAAGAGTTCAGTTTACAGACCATTCTGTTTTTATAGCCTTTGCCCCTAAAGATAATCCTAAAATTGTTATTGCAGTATATGTAGAAAACGGATACTGGGGTTCACGTTGGGCTGGCCCTATAGCTACACTTATGATAGAAAAGTATTTAAATGGAAGCACTAGCAGACCTTGGTTAGAGCAACGTATGTTTGAAGGAAGTTTACAAGAGGAATATGACAAACAAATATTAATATTACAACAACTTGCGGAAAAGGAAGACTAACATACTTGCAGGTATTGACTGGATACTGGTATTATTTTATGTAGTATTGGTGTTTTTTGGTTGGCTAAATATTTATGCCGCTTCAGTATCTGAAAATCACAATGAAATATTAGATTTTGCAGCACTCTATGGAAAACAATTAAAATGGATAGCCTTAAGTTTTGTTCTCATCCTTGTTATTATTTCAATTGATTCAAAATTTTATGAGCGGTTCTCAGGTATTTTTTATATCGCCTCTATTGTGGCATTAGTAGGCCTATTTGTTTTAGGCACAAATATAAATGGAGCTACATCTTGGTATAATTTTGGCAGTTCTAGCTTACAACCTTCAGAATTTGCAAAAGCTGCTACTGCATTAGCATTGGCTAACTTTATTAATGACCCAGGAAGAGATCTAGGTAATTTAAAATCTCAGTTAAACGCATTTTTAATCATTTTATTACCAGCAATACTTATTGTTTTACAACCAGATGCAGGGTCAGCATTAATCTATTTTGCTTTATTAGTTGTACTATATAGAGAAGGCTTACCTGCCTATTATTTGGTGATTAGTTTTATTGCCATTGTATTATTTATTATCACTTTATATGTTGGGTTTATAGTATCTCTTCTTATAATTTACGGTTTACTGACACTCATTTTTGTTTATATTATAAATTTAAAAAAATTTCCGTTTAAAAGAGAATGGTATAAAGTAATTGCTCTTTATTTATTTATAGGATTATTTATTTTTAGTGTAGATTATGTCTATACTAATGTTTTTGAACAGAGACACAGAGATAGATTTAGTATATTATTAGGTAAAACTACCGACACTAAAGGAATAGGTTATAATACGCATCAATCAATGATTACAATTGGCTCTGGTGGATTAACAGGTAAAGGGTTTTTAGAAGGTGACAGAACACAGGGTAATTTTGTGCCAGAACAAGATACTGATTATATTTTCAGTACGGTTGGGGAAGAGTGGGGGTTTTTAGGCAGTAGTGCAGTTATTATTGTTTTTGTAGCTTTTATATTACGAATTGTACAAATATCTGAAAGACAAAAATCTACTTTTAGCAGGGTTTTTGGATATTCAGTGGCGGCTATCTTCTTTTTCCACTTTATGATAAATATTGGTATGGTTATAGGATTGTTACCTACTATCGGTATTCCTTTACCCTTTTTTAGTTATGGAGGCTCATCCTTATGGGGGTTTACAATTTTACTCTTTATTTTTATCAGGCTTGATGCCGATAAAACTTATGAATGGTAAATTGTTTTAAAATATACTTTGTCTTTAAATTAAAGTGCTGCTACAAATTTAGTTAATTTAGATTTTAAATTCGCTGCTTTATTTTTATGAATGATATTATTTTTAGCCAATTTATCAATCATTGCTGTAACAGAAGGTAATTGCTTTTCAGCATCTTTTTTCTTTTCTGAATCGCGTAATACCTTAATAGCATTTCTTGTAGTTTTATGCTGATATTTATTTCTTAAGCGTTTCGTTTCGTTACTTCTTATTCTTTTTAATGCTGACTTATGGTTTGCCATTTTATTATTGTTTAATTATTATTTGTTTATTTATTTAATCGTTTACTTCATTACATATATCTCAACCAATAAACGAATCCACGAATTAACATTCTTTTTGTAGTCCGTAGGGGAATCGAACCCCTGTTACCAGGATGAAAACCTGGCGTCCTAACCCCTAGACGAACGGACCATATTTATTTTTTCTCTTTTCTAAAGCGAGTGCAAAAATAAAATAAATTTTTAACTCTGCAAGTGCTTTTTTAAAAAATTAATACGCCTTTGCAAATAGTACTCTTTTTACTGATTGTTTTCCTGTAAAAACACAACTTCCTTCTTCCATTTTTACATCAATTGGTATACATCGTATCGTTGCTTTTGTTAACTCTTTAATTTTATTTTCTGTTTCTTCAGTACCATCCCAATGTGCAGAAACAAAACCTCCTTTAGTTTTTATCACTTCTTTAAATTCGTCAAAAGTATCAACTTCAGTAATGCGTTCTTTTCTAAAATCTATTGCCCTCTTAAATAAACTTTCTTGAATATCAATCAATAATTTTTCAATAACATCAATTAAATCATCTTGATTAACAATCTCCTTTGTCAATGTATCACGTCTTGCTAATTCAACCGTTCCGTTTTCTAGATCACGAGGTCCCATCCCTATCCGTAAAGGCACTCCTTTTAATTCATACTCAGCAAATTTCCAACCTGGCTTATACGTATCTCTATTATCAAATTTCACAGAAATACCTTTCGCTTTTAAATCGGTCATTATTTCTCTAGCCTTTTCAGAGATAGCTTCTAATTGCTCCTCTCCTCTATAAATAGGTATAATTACTACTTGTATTGGTGCCAATTTAGGTGGTAAAACCAAACCTTTATCATCAGAATGCGTCATTACCAAAGCCCCCATCAATCTTGTAGAAACGCCCCAAGAAGTTGCCCA
>CAZHYX010000021.1:0-17099 GCA_964536675.1 uncultured Flavobacteriaceae bacterium | reverse complement strand
ATTAAAACAAGATTTAATCAATCAAAATGATGTCTCTAAAACTATTCAAATAGATCAAGTTGCCATTCAAATTAAAACTTCTAAAGCTTGGTTGAGTTTTAAAAAAGGAAATCAAACAGAAGGATTGGTACTTATGAAAGAAGCTGCAATAATGGAAAGTAAAACGAGCAAACATCCTGTTACTCCTGGAGATGTATTGCCAGCAGACGAGTTGCTGGGTGATATGCTTATGGAAGCTAATAAATTTTCAGACGCTTTAGAAGCGTATGAAGTAAATCTAAAATCACATCCTAATAGGTTTAATGGTCTTTTTGGAGCTGCGGTGGCTGCAGAGAAATCTGGAAATTCGAAAAAAGCAACGTTGTATTTTAAGCAGCTTTTAGAATTAACAAAAAACTCAAATAGTGATAGAAAAGAATTAGATAAAGCAAAAGAATTTGTTGAGCAAAATGTAATTTAAAATGAGAGTTGACAAGACGTATTTTTGTTCTTTATGTTTTCTTTCTTAGGGATATTATCTTGTAATAAAGCATCAAAAGAACAATTACCTATTTATAATCCTTCAGATTTTAACTCAGAATTGGTAGACAAAAGCCTTCGTGACTTAGATAAAAATCATACAGTCGCAGATTTTGAGTTAATAAATCAGAATGGCAAAACGATTACTCAAGAAGATTATAAAGATAGAATTTATGTAGCCGATTTCTTTTTTACACGTTGTCAAACCATTTGCCCTATTATGACGGGTAATATTGGTAAACTTCAAAAACTATTTAAAACAGATGCTGCTGTTATGTTTTTATCACTTTCTGTAACTCCTAATATAGATAGTGTTGCTGTATTACGTGAATATGCAGATAAAAAAGGAGTTATAGATGCTAAATGGAATGTTACAACTGGTAACAAAAAACACATCTATGAATTAGCTCGAAAAAGTTATTTTGCTGTGGTTGAACAAGGCGATGGTGGTTTGCAAGATTTTATTCATACCACAAACTTTGTATTGGTAGATAAGAAGAAACAAATACGAGGTATTTATGATGGTACGGACGATGAGGAAATAAAACGATTAATTAATGACATTAAAACATTGACTAATTGATTTAGCATCAAAAGAAGCAACCGTTTTGTTATTTTATCATCTAAGTATTAAATAAAACTCATGACTTCAAAAATTTTAGCACCCCTATTTTTCATTTTTGTTTTTATTTCATGTAGCTCTGATGATGATGGTCTGGGAAGTGAATTGAACTCAAACCGTGTGCTTTGGCAATCTTCCCAAATAAAAAATTATAGTATGAATGAACGTCTTAGTTGTTTTTGTGGTGGATTACTAGAGTGGGATGTTTATATAAAAGATGGTATTAAAGAAAAAGTAGAGTTTGATGAATCTCAATTACCACAAGGTCAAACTTATGACGACATCTTTATTAATGCTAAAAAAGTAGAAGAAGCTTTTGATTTTATAGAAGATTTGATAAACCATAACGTTGCATCACTGGTTGTTGAATATAATAATGAATATGGATTTCCCAGTCTTATAAGTATTGATTATGCTAGGAATACAGCTGATGACGAAATTGCCTATTTATATACAGATTTTGAGATTATAAATTAAGGTTTTGGGAATTTATTTTCTTAGAACAAATAAACTACCAGCCAGTTAAAATGTGGTCTTGATTCTTTGTTCTAATAGCGTAGTGGTCTTGTATCTTTAGATGCTATAAATTAATTATCATAAATCAAATACTTGCTCCTTGTTTTTTGAAACTCTTCTAAACCTTGTTGCCAAGTCTTTCTAATTTCTTCGGCAGTCATACCATTTTCAATTTGTTGTTGTAATTTTTTTGTGCCGGCATGAGCTGTAAAAGTTGCCTGAAAAAATTCAACTTCATTTGGTGTATTATTATAAGCATTGATTAACCACCAAAGACTAATTTCATTTAATTTTTCATGACCTCGTAAATCTTCCCCATTACATAATTTACCCTTTTGTTTTGGGTGTTTTGCACCTACATTTTCTTGAGGCGTATAAGAAAAAGGGTAAACTTCTTTGTCTAAATAAGGTGCTCCAAAAATTTGAAATTGCATTTCTGTACCTCTCCCTGCATTTATACTTGTGCCTTCAAATAGACCTAAACTAGGATATAGATTGACTGATTTATCATTTGGTAGGTTAGGAGAGGGCTTTATAGGAAGACTGTAATTATTATCATAACGATAATTTTTCATAGGCATCACTTTTAAGTTACATTGTACGCCTTTAGTCAACCACTTCTCACCATTAATCATTGTTGCGTATTCACCAATAGTCATTCCATAAACTATAGGTATAGGGTGCATTCCTAAAAAACCTTGATGTTCAGTTTCCATCATTGGTCCATCAATATAATGCGCGTTAGGATTAGGTCTGTCAATAACGATTAATTTAATATTATTTTCTGCACAAGCTTCCATCACATAATGTAGTGTAGAAATATAAGTATAGAATCTTACCCCTACATCTTGAATATCGAAAATTATCACATCAATACCTTTCAATTGTTCCGGAGATGGTTTTTTGTTTTTTCCATATAATGAGATTATAGGCAGTCCAGTTTTTACATCTCTGCCATCAGTGATGGCTTCTCCGGCATCTGCCTTTCCTCTGAAGCCATGTTCGGGTGCAAAAACTTTTTTCACATCAATTTTTAACGAAATTAAGGAGTCAATTAGGTGCGTAAATCCTTGATTAGAGTTTTTAATCACACTTGTCTGGTTTGCAACAATACCTATAAATTTTTGTTGAAGTAAATGTAAATAATCAACTGGGTAAGAAATTATTATAGGTTGAATACTATCAGTATGTGACAGCTTGTCATGTACTGAATTTTGAACTATTTTGGTATTTTTTTGATGTTTTGAATTCAAAGATTTGTTTCCACATGAAATCAATCCGAAAAGCAAAATTAAAACCCAAAAGAAATATGTATTTTTGAACATAGAATAAATCATTCCTAAATTGAATTACGAGTTATATTTAGCCAAACGTATCATTACTGCTAAACAGTATAAAAGTAGTATATCCTCTCCAATAATAAAAATTGCAATTACAGCAATTGCATTGGGTATGATTATTATGTTGATTACTATTTCATCGGTATTTGGATTGCAATATAAAATTAAAGAAAAAATTTCAGGGTTTAGTGGTCATATTCAAATTACGAATTATGAAGATAATAATTCAGAGATTACTATTACGCCAATTTCACTTGAACAAGAATTTTATCCTAATTTCACGAATGTAGATGGTATTAAAAATATACAAACTTTTGCTACTAAGGGCGGAATTATCAGAACAAAAACAGATTTTGAAGGTGTTATTTTTAAAGGAGTAGATAGTAATTATGATTGGTCTTTTTTTAAATCATATTTAATCGAAGGTGATTTGCTCAAAATTACTGATGAAAGATATGATTTTGTACTGATTTCAAAATTAACAGCAGATCGGCTTAATTTAAAAGTTGGAGACAAATTCAATCTGTTCTTTATGAAGGAAGGTTTAAATAAAGCACCTAATGTCAGGGTTTTTACAATTGCAGGTATTTATAGTTCAGGTTTTAAAGATTTAGACGAGAATTATGTATTGGGTGACATCAAACACATTCAACGACTTAATAAATGGAAGCCAAATGAGGTTGGTGGTTTTGAAGTATTACTAGAAGATTTTGATAAATTGGAAGAAAAAGGGAAAGAGATCTATCAAGAAGTATCTTCCACTTTAAATGCACAAACTATCTCAGAAAAATACCCGGCTATTTTCGATTGGTTGAAAATATTAGATACAAATATCATCGTAATTATTAGTATTATGATTTTGATAGCTGGTATCAATATGATAACAGCTTTACTGGTTTTAATTTTAGAAAGAACCCAAATGATTGGTATTTTAAAAGCCTTAGGAAGTTCAAATTGGAGCATTCGTAAAGTATTTTTATACAATGCAACTTATTTGGTTGGCGTTGGTCTATTTTGGGGTAATTTAATTGGGATAGGTTTATTGCTAATTCAAAAACACTTTGGTATTGTTAAGTTAGATCCTGAAAATTATTATGTAAGCGAAGCGCCTGTTTACCTTGGGTTTGAATATATTTTACTATTGAATATTGGCACCTTAGTTTTATGCCTTTTTATGTTATTGATTCCTTCATATATAGTTAGTAAAATAAGCCCTGTAAAAGCTATAAAATTTGATTAGTGAGACTCTATTTTAAAAAGTAACAAAGGTTATGAATTTAAAATAGTTAGTCGAACTAATCCCGCTGAAAAAGCGGGATCTTTCGAAGAGCAACCAAAGATTGTTTAATTTAATCCTGAGGCTTCTGGAGTTAGTCGAACTAATTCCGCTGCCTGTGCTGAACTTGTTTCAGTAAAAAGCGAGATCTTTTGAATACTAACGAATACAGAATTTAAAAAAGAAAATTTAACCTCATATTGAGCTTGATTTCCAGAAAACAACTACAGTTTAAATGTCTTGAATTAAAAAATATAAGATTCTTCGACAAGCTCAGAATGACATCCCTTTTTTCTTTACTTTTGTATTCTAAATCGATTAAACAAATACACAAATAATCTCCCGATAACTATCGGGTTAAACATATATAAATGAAACGAGCATACTAAAGTTTATTATCAAATAAAATGATTAAAAGCAAACCAGCCTGCGGTGGGTGGGCAGTATGTGACCATTAAAAATCAATAAGTACTAACATATGAAATACGATATTATTATTATAGGAAGTGGGCCGGGCGGATATGTAACTGCCATCAGAGCATCACAATTAGGATTTAAAGTTGCAGTTGTTGAAAAAGAAAATTTAGGCGGAATTTGTCTGAATTGGGGTTGTATTCCTACCAAAGCATTATTAAAAAGTGCACAAGTCTATGATTATTTAAAACACGTTGATGCTTATGGATTAAAAGCCAAAGAGATAGATAAAGATTTTTCTGCTGTGGTGCAACGTAGCCGTAATGTAGCTGATGGAATGAGTAAAGGAGTTCAATTCTTAATGAAAAAAAATAAAATTGATGTCCTTGACGGATTAGGTAAAGTAAAACCAGGTAAAAAAGTTGATGTTACAGACAACAAGGGAAAAACCACAGAATATAGTGCTGACCATATTATTATAGCTACCGGTGCACGTTCTCGCGAATTACCATTCTTACCAATTGATGGAAAAAAAGTAATAGGCTACCGTGAAGCAATGACCTTAGCCACGCAACCTAAGAAAATGATTGTTGTGGGCTCTGGAGCTATTGGTGTTGAATTTGCATATTTCTACAATGCAATGGGTACAGAAGTTACGGTTGTTGAGTTTTTACCTAATATGGTGCCATTAGAAGATATTGATGTTTCCAAACAGTTTGAGCGTTCGTTTAAAAAATCAGGAATTAAAGTAATGACAGAATCAAGTGTTACTTCTGTTGATACATCTGGCAAAGGTGCAAAAGCTACTATAAAAACAAAGAAAGGTGAAGAAATATTAGAAGCTGATATTATTTTATCTGCTGTGGGTATCAAAACTAATATTGAAAATATAGGACTGGAAGATGTTGGTATTGTAACTGATAAAGATAAAATTGTAGTCAATAAATTTTATCAAACTAACATACCGGGTTATTATGCTATTGGCGATGTGGTTGAGGGCCCTGCGTTGGCGCATGTCGCTTCCGCGGAAGGAATTACGTGTGTAGAAAAAATTGGCGGATTAAATCCCGAAGCAATTGATTACGGTAATATACCGGGTTGTACGTATGCAACTCCTGAAATTGCAAGTGTTGGTATGACCGAAGCGCAAGCCAAAGAAGCAGGTTATGAATTAAAGATTGGTAAATTTCCATTCTCAGCATCTGGTAAAGCAAGTGCTGCCGGCACAACTGAAGGTTTTGTAAAAGTAATTTTTGATGCCAAATATGGTGAATGGTTAGGTTGCCATATGATAGGTGCAGGTGTAACCGATATGATTGCAGAAGCTGTCTTGGGTAGAAAATTAGAAACGACTGGGCATGAAGTGTTAAAAGCAATTCATCCGCATCCAACTATGAGTGAGGCAGTTATGGAAGCGGTTGCTGATGCTTATGATGAAGTGATACATTTATAAATTAATATTCTTTAACGGTTCAAAAATGGACGTTATACCAACTTTAACCATAAAACTAGCCATATAAATTGTTCCTTTTTCATTTATATTTTGTTAAAAAAAGAAACTATAATTAATACTATACTTTGTTTTTTTGCCTCATCTAAGCAAAAAATAATTCAATTTATTAATGACAACTTTTATAATTAAATTGGTATTATTTCTTCTTTTTGGAGAAATCAGAATCGGGTCTTATAAAAGGTTTAGATAAAAAATTATCTACTATTTTGTTGAACAATTCTGGGGTTTCTTTTGGTGTAAAATGGGTTTCTCCTGGCATAATACATAAATGAGCATTGGTAATATTTTCAAATATTTCAACTGTGTGCTCATTTTTAATAACGTCTTTATCACCTGCCATAATTAATACCTTGGCTTTTATTTTTGATAATTCATTTGTTTTGATATTAGGCTGATTAATCAATAGTCCAACCACTTGTTTTCCTAATTTCCAAGGCTGTGTAGTATCCTTTTGTTGAATTTTATACTCAATGAATTCCATTGTTTTTGTAACCTCATTAATAGCCCAAGAATTAACAGCAGTAGCATCTGGTCTTAAATTTGCTCCCATCGTTACAATTTTCTTGATATTGCAATTTGAAGAGATTCCCATTTTTAACCCAATGATTCCTCCATCACTCCATCCAACAATATTCACAGAGTCTAATTTTAAATGATTTATTAAACCTTCCCAGTCTTTGGTAATTTGGTTGTATGTTAAAGAATCTGTTTTCAATTCAGATTTACCATGACCTCTATTATCAGCAACAATGACATGATATTTTGTTTTGAAATATTCAATTTGATTATCCATCGATTTTATGTCTCCACTATTACCATGAATTAATAAAAGAGGTTCACCTTTACCATATTCTTCATAGTAAAGTTTTGCACCATTGATAGTTACATATTTCCCTGCTTCTTTGTTGTTGCCATAAGGTGTGTCAAACTTATTTTCTGGCTTACTTTGTGCATTCGAAACATTGGAAATCGAAACAAAAATAAATATTGTAACTAGTTTAATAAAGATTTTCATATTGTTTATTTTTAATTGTAGCTATCGTAAAGATATGGTTGTGTTTTAATACTGAAACAAGTTCAGCACAGGTTGAACTATATCTACTGATATCCGCCTAATTCGGACGGGCAAGAACGAAGTTAGCTAAATTTAGGTTAAGAAACAAACTAAATTAAAATCAGCATTAAATCTGCTCTTTCAGTAGTTTTATCTGGTCTCGTAATTGAGCAGCAGCAATAAAGTCTAACGCTTTTGCAGCTTGTTCCATTAGTTTTTGATTGTCACGAATGCGCTTTTCAATTTCCGGTTTTGGTAGATATTCTAAGTCCTGCTCGGCAGCTAAGTTGGCTGCAGCATTATAATGAAAAGAGGAGATATTATCTTTGGTCAAGCTACTCTCAATACTCTTTTGAATTTGGGTAGGCGTAATATTATGTTCTGCATTATATTCAATTTGTTTTTCGCGCCTTCTATTAGTTTCATCAATGGTCAATTGCATACTTCTGGTAATTTTATCAGCATACATAATGGCTTTTCCATTGATGTTTCTTGCCGCTCTACCTATCGTTTGCGTCAATGAACGATGACTTCGTAAAAAGCCTTCTTTATCAGCATCTAAAATTGCGACTAAAGAAACTTCTGGTAGATCTAAACCTTCGCGCAATAGATTGACACCAATCAGTACATCAAACAATCCTTTACGGAGGTCCTGCATAATTTCTACACGTTCCAACGTATCAACATCACTATGTATATAACGACAACGAATTTGTATTCTACTTAAATATTTGGTTAATTCTTCAGCCATTCGTTTTGTCAAGGTAGTTATCAAAGTACGTTCATCTTTTTCTACACGTAATTGAATTTCTTCAATCAAATCATCAATCTGATTTAAACTTGGGCGTACTTCAATTTGAGGATCTAATAATCCCGTTGGGCGGATAACCTGTTCTACAAAAACACCTTCTGTTTTTTGTAACTCATAATCTGCGGGAGTAGCACTGACAAACAGTGTTTGATGTTGTATGGCTTCAAATTCCTCAAATTTTAATGGGCGGTTATCCATAGCAGCGGGTAATCTAAACCCGTATTCTACTAAGTTTTCCTTTCGTGAACGGTCACCACCGTACATGGCATGGGTTTGCGGAATGGTAACATGACTTTCATCAATGACCATTAAAAAATCACTAGGAAAATAATCTAATAAACAGAAGGGGCGTGTACCAGGTTCTCTTCCGTCAAGGTAACGCGAATAGTTTTCTATCCCGCTACAATAACCCAATTCACGAATCATTTCGAGGTCAAATTCTGTACGTTCTTTTAATCGTTTTGCTTCTAAATGTTTGCCAATTTCTTTAAAATAATCGACTTGTTTTACCATATCTTCCTGAATTTGATGAATGGCATTTTGTAATATATCAGGTGAGGTTACAAAGAGATTCGCAGGATAGATATTCAGTTGCTCATACTTTTCAATAATGCGATTATTGACAATGTCAAAGCTTTCTATCTCTTCTATTTCATCTCCAAAAAAATGAATGCGATAGCCATAATCTCCATAAGAAGGAAAAACAGTAATGGTATCACCTTTTACTTTAAAAGTGCCGCTTTTAATTTCATATTCAGTTCTTGAGTACAAGCTCTGTACGAGTTGATGTAAAAATTTAGTTCTTGCAATTTTTTGGTCAACTTCAATGGTAATGACGTTCTTTTTAAACTCTATAGGATTCCCAATACCATATAAACAAGAAACCGAGGCTACAACCAATACATCTTTACGACCTGAAAGTAGGGAAGATGTGGTGCTTAATCGTAATCGTTCAATATCATCATTGATAGATAGGTCTTTTTCAATGTACAATCCACTTGACGGAATATAAGCTTCAGGCTGATAATAATCGTAATACGATACAAAATATTCTACAGCATTTTCAGGGAAAAATTGTTTGAATTCAGAATATAATTGTGCTGCTAAGGTTTTGTTGTGTGCTAATACTAAAGTTGGGCGTTGAATTTTTTCTACTACATTAGCAACCGTAAATGTTTTACCAGAACCTGTTACACCCAGTAAGGTCTGATATTTTTCACCCGAGAGAATATTACTGCTTATTTCAGCAATAGCCTGAGGTTGATCTCCGGTTGGGGTATATTCAGATTCTAGTTTAAATTGCATTTATACCAAATTAGTATTGCAAAAATAGGGTAATTTGAGGAGAAATATATAGCCAAGAATGCACGAATATTATTAAGGAAAAATATTTATGAACCAGCTCATTGATACACGTCTTTGCGACCCCGAGTACTTGGGGGTGGCAATTTCTCAGTAGTTAACCTCCCGCTTATTTAAACATAAACCATTCAATTTTAAGATTATTTACTAATGATAGCCTATAAAATAATGAAATCACCACGTCGTTCGTTCCTCACTCCTCGTGAAGACGATTCTTTATTAAGTTTTTAGGAATCCCTCTTTTTTATGTACTTAAAAATTATAATACCACCCCGTCTTTTTGCTAAGGCAAAAACCCACCCCTCCTTAAAAAAAGGAGAGGAGTTTTGTTAGCAGGTTTAAAATCTAGCTAAAAATAAAATTTGAAGTCAGTAATAAACTCCTTCCCTAAAAAGGGAAGGTGGTCACGCCTTAGCGTGGGCGGAAGGGTTTTCTACAAATCTCTCTTTTTTAATAATCTATATGATAAGTAGATGAAAATAAAAGTCCAAACACAAACAATGAGTAGTTGATACCAATGTACATCAACATCTTTAGAGAGGCTTTCACCTACTTGTTTAGCAACACTCTTTACTGCATTTAAAGATGTAAAAGGCTCTTTAATTAAATTGGTCATAGCTTCTAAAGGAAAGAATTGCATAATGTCATCAACTCCAATTCGAGATAAAGAGTCACTATTTACTACATTTGATCCGAATGCATCTTTATTGAATTTCCAGAATAAAAATCCTTTAAAAATACTTTCAACAAAGAACCATACTAGTATAGCCCCCACAGCAAAAGCGGAGCGTTTTACCAATATGCCCATAAACAACCCGAAAGAGAAAAAACCAACGAGTTTGACAAAGAAAGCTAATAAATATTCTAAGTCAGAAAAGATAATGGAAGCTTCATTATAATCAGAATATGTTAACCCTAAGATTAAAGATACAACAAATACAAAAAGTGTTGAAATTGCTGCAAAAACGATAACCGTATAGAATTTAGAGAGTATAAATTCTTTTTTACTGAGTCCGTCAATCAAATTCTGCTTTAGAGTTTTATTACTGTATTCGTTAGCCATCATAGACACAATTACTAGCAGTAAAAAGAATTTAAAAATGGATGCCATAAAGGTGTTGAAATGCCAAACATATGGGAAGTTAAAAATACCTTGATCTGCTAAATGAAATTCTATTGGACCTATATCAAATTTTATAGCTGCGATTAATGCTACTGATGTTAACAATGCAAAATAGATAATAGTCAATACTTTACTAGCTCTATTGTGTTTTAATTTATGGAATTCTATATTTAAAAGACGTAACATGAATACGGTAGGTTTTATGATTAATTATTGTTGGTTAAGGCTAGGAATTGTTGCTCTAAGCTAGGCATACGTTTTACTAAATGTGATAGTGTAATGCCATTTTTAAATAGATAGGCATTCAAATCGGTTGCCGTTAGTTCTTCTTGTAGCATAGCAATAATTTTACCTTCTTCTTCTTTTATAGAACCAATTGCCGGATGATTGTTCAGTATTTCATTAAGCTTTTCTTTTTGATTTTCGGTTTTTAATTCAAAGAACCCTTTAGAAGCTGTCATTTCATCTACTCTACCTGAATAGAGCTTTATTCCGTTTCTAATTACTACCACATGCGAACAAACTTTTTCAACTTCATCCAGTAAATGTGAAGCTAATAAAATAGTAGTGCCTTTTGCTGCAATTTCTTTGATAATCTTTCTTATTTCGTGAATTCCTTGAGGGTCTAATCCGTTTGTTGGTTCATCTAAAATTAATATTTCAGGATCATTCAATAGGGCAGAGGCAATAGCCAAGCGTTGTTTCATTCCTAAAGAATAGGTTCTGAATTTGCTATGTCTGCGTTCGTATAAATTAACAATTTTTAGTTTCTCATCAATCTTATCATAAGCTACACCTTTGATCTTACAAATCAATTTCAGATTTTGAGCCGCTGTCATGTACGGATAAAAATTAGGGCGTTCAATAATAGCACCAACTTTTTTTAAGGCTTCATGGGTAGAAATAGTACCATTAAACCAGCTAAATTCACCTGAAGTTTTATTGACTACATTTAAAATAATACCTAAAGTGGTTGATTTTCCACTTCCGTTTGGACCTAAGATTCCATATACATTCCCCTTTTGAATGTCAAAAGAAAGGTTGTTTACTGCGTGGACTGCTCCAAATTTTTTATCTAAATTTTTTAATGATAAGATTGTTTCCAAGAATAAGATTGTTTTGGTTATTGTATAGTATGACGAACAAAAATACAATTTGTAACAAGAAGTCCAAAAAAATCACGTCTTTGCGAGGTCAGTTATGAGTGAAACGAATAACAGCCTGCACTGAGCGCAGTCGAAGTGTGGCAATCTCGTAGGAGTTTCGCCTGCTTATATAAATATAAACTATAATGGCTTTTGTAATAATTTATTAAGGTAGATTTATAAAGATAAAGAGGTCACTACGTCACTCGTACCTCGCTCTTCGTGAATCCGTATGCCGGTGAGGCAGGGGCGTCTTAAGTATTTATAGCTATGATTAAACGAATCAAATTATCTTCTCTTTCGGAAGGGTTAGGGATAGACTTAATTTATCAACTCATCGAAATTATCGAAGTCAAAATCGTCAAAATTTTCTAAATTATCATAGTTTTCAGCTGTATCATCACTAGTATCATCACTGGTAAATTGTTTTTCAGGAGCTTTACTAGGTACTTCACCAACTGAAAGTAATAAACTAGGTAAATCAAACTGATTTGTATCTTCTGCAACCGTGATCAATTCGACAAAAAAGGTCCACATTGAAAGGAAATCATATACATAGATAAGTTTGCTTTTATCTTCAGAAAGTACATCTTTTATAAAGAAATTCTGCATTGCTATAGCATCATTAGTTTCATCCATATTAAATAAAGGAATTTCTTCACCTTGATTCCAGTTGTCATCCGTTAAGTAAAAAGAAGCCATTTCATTACCTTCAAAACCAAAAGCATTGGTAATTGAATTATGTAAATCTTCTAATGTAGTTTCATTGCTAACAGCAATATCTCTAATTACATCTTCTTTTGTATCTAATATTAAACGAATTTTATAAATCATATACCATAGTCTAAATCTTGGGCAAAGTTATGGTTTTACAACTAAATAATTAATAGAGATGTTCTTAAAGTTTTTACTACTTTTACCTCAAACGGAATAATAACTATGGATACAAAAGAGCTGTTAGAAAAATTGAATAGTGTTGGTAAAAATACCTTAATGGAAACGTTAGATATTAAATTTATAGAAGTTAATGAGAATAAAGTGGTAGCAACTATGCCTGTAACTACTAAGGTACATCAACCTGATGGTGTTTTGCACGGTGGAGCAACAGTTGCCTTGGCGGAAACAGTAGGAAGCTATGCTTCATTTCTTTCTGTAGATAAAGAGAAACAGATGGTAAGAGGTATTGAAATTTCGGCAAATCATCTAAAAAGTGTCAAAGAAGGATTGGTCATCGCAACTGCTAGCCCTATCCATAAAGGAAGAACCACACAATTATGGGAAATTAAAATTGTTGATGAGCAAGACAAGTTAATTTCACTTTGTAAGTTAACAACTATTGTGCTATCGAAAGATAATAATGCGAAGACTTAAAAAGATTTTAAAAATAGTAAGTATTGTTTTAGGACTCGTCTTTATGGGACTCTTTATTGCGGTTCATATATTTTTAAAACCCAAATCGGATGAAAAAGTACTTGAAAAATTAAGCAATTCACATCATCAACCACATGTTTATTATAATACCTATAAAGAATTTAAGTATAGAGTTGTAGCGATGCAACAGAAGATTGATACAATGTTACCAACCTTAGTTTTTGTACATGGTTCACCAGGTTCTATGCTTGATTATAGCAGATATTTTAAAGACTCAACATTAAATTCAAAAGCAAATATTTTAAGTTATGACAGGGTAGGATATGGTATCAATAATGCAGGTGATGTACAAGGCTCTATTGCTTTTGAACTAGAAATATTACATGATCTTATTAAAGAGATTCCGCCAAAGAAAATAGTTTTAATAGGTTATTCTTACGGTGGACCTATCGTATTAGCTTCCCCTAAACCTTACAAGTATAAAGTGTCTTTAGCAAGCTCAATTAGTGGTGATTTAGAACCCATGTTTTGGATACTTAATTTTTATAAATGGAAATTAACCAGACCATTGATTCCGAGTTTATTGAAAGCTGCTGCTAAAGAGAAATATACACATTTGATCGATTTACCTAACTATGATGATAAATGGAGTATAAGTTCCTCTCCTATTATCAATATTCAGGGTGATAAAGATTGGATTGTCCCTTATGAAAACTCGAAAATCCTAGAGAAAATAATAGATGCTAATAAGTTTAAAATGGTTACCATTGATTGTGGCGGACATGAATTGATCTGGTCAAATTTTAATTTGATCAAGAATGAAATTTTAAAAACTGTTCAATAAAATTACTCGCTTTGAAAATTGAAACTAAATCCTTTTTTGATAAAATTACCGAGGCATTAAAGGCTGAATTACCATTTGTAGCCTATAGACACCCTAAAACAGATAAATTAAAAGGATGCTTTCAAAAGAATAATGATTTATATTACACAAGTAATTTTTCTGAATCAGGATTTGTATTTGCTCCATTTGATGATACTAAACCTTCTGTATTATTTCCTTTAACGGAATCAGTAATTTATATGACTGATTTTCCCGATACTTATATGGCAGTTGAAAATAAGAATCAACAATGGTCACTATCAAAAAATTCAAAAGCTACACATATAAATTTAGTACAAAAAGGGATTGATTTTTTTAAAACTACTGACACTAAAAAAGTGGTTTTATCAAGAAAAGAAATTGTTGACGCTCCTGATTTTAACATTGTTGAAACCTTTAAAAAATTATTAAAAAATTATACAAATGCGATGGTATATGTATGGTTTCATCCTAAAAAAGGATTATGGCTAGGTGCAACTCCTGAAACCCTGTTAAAGACTAAAAATGAATTATTTACAACCATGGCATTGGCAGGAACACAAATTTATAATGGAAGTTTAGAGGTAGTTTGGCAAAAGAAAGAAAAACAAGAACAGCAATTTGTAACCGATTATATTGTTGAGAAGTTAAATGATGATATTACAGTATCAAAATCCCATACAATAAAAGCAGGTAGTTTAGTGCATTTATGTACGATGATTACAGGAAGTTTATCACAACAATTATCATTAAATACACTTATAAAGTTACTACACCCAACTCCGGCAGTCTGTGGTTTGCCTATGGCAGAAGCAAAAGTATTTATTTTAGTGAATGAAGAGTATAATCGTGAGTTTTATACAGGCTTTTTAGGCGAATTAAATATTAATAATACTTCTAGTTTATTTGTTAATTTAAGATGTATGCAAGTATTAGAAAAGCAGTTAGCTATTTATATAGGTGGAGGTATTACCGTTGATAGTAACCCTAAAAAAGAATGGGAAGAAACTGTTGCTAAGAGTAAGGTGATGTTAAAGGTGTTAGGTTAGATAAAAACCTGAGTTACTAAACAAATAGTTTAAAACATATAGAAGCTACGTCTTTACGAGGTCAATTATAAGTGAAACGAATAATTGAGTGTGGCAATCTCTCAATAGTTATCACCTTCCTTTTTAAAAAAACCTAGACCACATTTTGTTCTTTTTTACTTTGAACAGTTAAAACGATGATGAGATCATCACGTCGCTCATGCTTCGCTCCTCGTGAAGACGTTTTGTATTTTTGAGGCTAGGTGATTAGATTTATGAAAAATTAAAAACCCACCCTTCTGATAAATCTTTCCATTCAGGATTCATTTGATTTACTAAATCATTTTTCCTCTTCCTATTTCCTTTTTTAAGTTGTTTTTCTCTTAGAATAACTTCACTTATATTAGAAAAAACCTCAAAGTAAACTAGTTTATCACAGTTATATTTTTCGGTAAATCCTTTATATGCTTTTATTTTATGCTGATAAACTCTTTTTATCAAATCAGAAGTAACACCAATATACAATACAGTATTATTTTTATTAGTCATAAAATATACTGCGCTTTGCAACATTTATTTAGTTTTAAAAAAGTTAAACACTAATCCTTAACAGCCTGCAAATGCATCCAATAATCTTTTCTAGTAGTGATTTCTATTTCAGTAAAACCAGCACCTTTTAACCATTTAATCTGATCTTTAAAATTATCTGGTTTATCAAATTCATTATAATGTTCCATCAACCACTTCCATTTTTCGCCATCAGGAAAGTTTGAGTCAACAAATAGTTGCCAATCATCTAATAATATTGAATGTTTAGGATTGTCTTTACTAATCATTAGATCAGTATATGAGAAAATACCATCCTTTTTAAGGGATCTATAAATTTTTTTGAATAATGTTTTCTTTTCTTCTGAATCACAATGATGAAGGCTGAATCCTGCCACAATTAAATCGTAATTAGCAGTTTTAAAATCGTAATCCTGAAAATAGGAAGCTGTATACTTAATATTATAATCTTTAAATTGTTGTTGACATAAATTTAACATTTCTTGAGAGGCATCTAAAAGGGTATAGTTAGTATTTGGGAATGCTTGTAATAATTTAGCAGTTACATTGCCATTACCACAACCTAGATCTAAGATGCTTTTAGGACTAAACTCTTTGGGTAGAGCTTGAGTAAAACATGACATTAATTTGAGGTAATGTGGTACGCACCCAATCATATCATGCGTATAATTCTTAGAGAACTCACTAAACTCATCTGCAATGTTATCTTTGATTTTCATAATAAAACTATTTATGATTAACTATTTTCTAAATGATAAAAATCTATAGAGGAATCCATAACACCATTAGTATTTGAATGATAAAATATAATAAAAAAGGAATTACCAAATAACCCATAATATCTCTAGCTTGTATTTTAATTCCTTTTGCCATAACAGGCATCAATAATAAAAGATAAAATGGTTGTAATAAATTTGTCAAACCTTCTCCGTAAGCAATAGCAAGAGATGCTCTAGCGTTCATTGCTGTTAGTTCAGCTGGAGCTAAGCCGGCACCAATATTATTAACAGCTTCAATAACACTTGGCCCAATAACTGCAAATTCTCCACCACCGGAAGGGATGGCAAAATTTACAATACCGCCTAATAAATACGCAAAAAACGGATAGGTGTCAGCTGTTGCTACAGATGCTATTAATTTCCCTAGTTCAGCTCCCAATCCTGTAAAAGTCATAATACCCATAATACCAGCATAAAAAGGAAACTGAAATAAGATACCTGAAATATTACTACTGGCTAGTTTCATTGAAATACTATAACGCATAGGGGTTTTATGTAATATGAGTCCCATAATTATAAAAACAAAAATCATAATGTTTAAATTCAAATCAAGCCCTTTAGTACTAAAGTGAAATATAATATAAGTTACGCCCATAAGTGCAACAAGATATTGAAGTAACATACTGTTGTTTAATTGATCAGAAACTGCTTTAAAAGGAAGTTTAAGGCTTGTAGCCTCTTCTTTGATATTAAGTTGTGTTGATTTCTCACTAGCATCTAATAAATCACTCAATTCTTTCCCCTTAGTATTTTTAGGAGTTAATAAAAGCATTAAAATGGGCCCAACAATAACAACC
>CAZHYX010000020.1:5002-17216 GCA_964536675.1 uncultured Flavobacteriaceae bacterium | reverse complement strand
AAGTATCTATTATACTTTTACTTTTGAGCAAAAAGCATCTAAAAAATTTAAGGAACTAAAAAAGATCACAATGAAAAAAATTTTATTTTACCTAATCTCGCTAAGTGCTTTCACAGCTTTTTCTCAAAGTTATTTTCGAACTTCTACTAATCCTTTTTCTTCATTAACCAATATATCTCATCTAAAATCAATTACTTTAGGTTCCACATATGAAAGTATAAATGACCCATGGAGAGAGGTTTCTGGAAGGTTTTTAGAATTGTATAAATCATCTGGAAATGTTTCAATGAGGATTGGTAACAGTCAAGGAAAATTAATTTTTGCAATTGCTGGCTCTAATGGAGCATTCCACCCTTTAGCTGAAACAGGTGACATTGTGATTTTAAAACAAACTACGGATAAGGTATTTTTTTCTCTAAATAATACAAATAATGATGGAAATAGTGCCTTCATATTTGGAGATGGTGTTAATTTAAGTACTCTAAGTATTTTAAATAATGGCAGAGTAGGTATAGGAACAGCTAATCCTGATTCTGAATTAGCTGTAAATGGAACTATTCATTCTAAAAAAGTGAGAGTTGATTTAAATGGATGGTCTGATTTTGTTTTTAGTAAAGATTATCAATTACCAACATTAAACGAAGTAGAAAAGCATATTAAAGAGAAAGGACATTTAAAAGATATACCTAGTGCTATAGATGTTATAAAAAACGGTATCGATTTAGGTAAAATGGACGCTAAACTTTTGCTAAAGATTGAAGAATTGACTTTATACACAATTAAACAACAGAAGTTAATAGAACAGATGCAAAAAGAGATTTTTGAATTAAAAAATAAAAATTAATGTCATGAATTATGAGGCAAATACTGTTTATATTATGTTCACTTTGCATTACTTTTTCATATAGTCAAAAAGTAATTAGTAAATTACCAGAAAATAGTTCTAATATTTCATATTATATTAGAATTCCTAATTCTGATGATGTCCCTCAAATTTTATCTAAGTCTAATAAAGGCGTCATTTTAAAGCATACAAATACTAAAATTCAAAATGTTTTTAATAAGTATAAAATCTTTGAGTTTATTAAAGCATTTCCAAATACAAAGACTACTGAATTAAAAGGTTTATATTATATAAAAACAAACAGTCGTGATTTAATTTTTGAATTATCTTCAAATCACAATACAATTTTCACTTATAATGAAGAAATTCCTCAAATAAAATTTCTTTTAGAAACTAATGATTATGGTTTAGCTTGGAATGGTGAACAAAAAAATTTAGACTTAATTAATGCAAAACAAGCTTGGGACTATACTACTGGCAACCCTAATGTTTTAGTTGGCATATCAGATCTACCTATAAAAACCGATCATGAAGATTTATTGAATAAAGTGGTTGGTTATACAAATACTACTACTACAGCATTTCACGGAACTGAAGTAGCAGGTGTAGTTGCCGCAAATACTAATAATAATATTGGCTTGTCTGCAATAGGGTATAATATTAAACTTTTATATCAACTTATTGATGGTTATAATTTGGGACTACCTAATATCTGGAATTTATATCAATCTGGAGCTAAAATCATTAATGGGAGTTGGCATTATGGTAATTGTGGATTACCAAGTCAAATAGACCAATTAGCTATTAATGAAATGTACAATAATGGAACAACAATTATTTTTGCCGCTGGAAACACCACAACTTGTGGTAACAGTAAAGATAACCCTATTTATCCAGCTTCATATGATAATGTTATCTCTGTAACCTCGGTTGGAACACAGGACGTTGGTTTTACTTATAACGGTATACAATTGGAATGGAGAGATCGTGTAGAGAATCTCATTGGAAATTCTAATTCAACACATCATTTGAACAATCTTGTAGATTTGGCAGCTCCGGGTTTTGCTATTCCTGTCTTGACAAATTTTAACTCATTAAAATATAGAGCAGTATGGGGGACATCTTCTGCCGCTCCTCATATTAGTGGTACTATTGGTTTGATGCTTAGTGTAAATTCTTCTTTAACCGCACTTGAAGTTGAAAGTATTTTAAAATTAACTTCTTCGAATCTTGATTCAATACTTGAAAACCAGAACTATATAGATAAGATGGGAGCAGGTAGATTAGACGCTGCTAAAGCTGTAGAAATGGCACATAAAATGGCTCAACCAATAACTTTTATAGAAATTAAAAATAGAGATTTTTATCGTAATTGGAATTTTGTATTAGAAAACGCACCTTATGGAATAAAAATAAACAATCAAAAGTTTAGAGATGAAGTAAAAATAGATTTTTATGCAAGAAACTATATAGAACTAGAAAATACAATCTTAGAGCCAAACTCTATAGGTTCTTCAATTTTATCGATTGACTCTAGTATACCATTGCCTAAAGTTTCTAATAGCAGTGGTATTGCTTCAAAAAATATGTCTCAGGAAAATTCCGATAATATATCTTTCTTTAATAGTTCTATTTTCGCATTAGAATATTTCTTAATAAATAATGAAAGAGTAGAATTAGATTTAACACATCATAATAGTCAAGGAACTCGTGATTTTCCAACAATAACTTTTAATTTCAATAGTGTTTTAGATGCTGAAATATCTGGTTATTGTAATGGGACTTCCGTAAAATATGAAGTTAATGAAGATTATCTCAAGGTTATTTCAAGAGGTGCCACTACATTAGCAGATTGTGGTTCAGATGAAGAAACCGATTTTTTTGAACCAGTAACAGGAAATATTTATATGCAACAGCCCCCTGAAAAAGTTTACTACGAAATTACAGAAGATAATTTAGGTCTTTGGTTATGGATGAATGAAAGTCATAAATTATTCTTTACTAAAACAACTTTAGACGTTAATGAATTTAATCTTGATAAACTGATTCGAGTTTTTCCTAATCCTGCTAGCGACTATATAACTATTGAATCAGCAAAAATCAACATTTTAAAAGTTTCTATATTTACCCCTCAAGGAAAAGAAATTTTAGTAAAAACAACAGATCTTGACAACATAAATGTATCTAATTTAGATAGTGGAATTTATTTTGTTAAGTTAAAAACTGAATTTTCAACTGTAACAAAAAAAATCATTCTTCAGTAATATCGTCATAATTCAATTTATAAACATTTACTATGCGCGCATAGTAAATTGAAAAAAAAGTAGTAACTTCGCTTCTATTAGTTATAATATCAATTTTATAGGAAAAATGAAAATATTAGTATGTATAAGTCACGTTCCTGACACCACTTCTAAAATTAATTTTACAGATAACGATACCAAATTTGACACCAATGGTGTACAATTTGTAATCAATCCGTTTGATGAATTTGTATTGACAAGAGCCATGTGGTTTAAAGAGAAGCAAGGAGCATCAGTAACCGTAGTAAATGTTGGTAATGCAACTACAGAACCGACACTTCGTAAAGCTTTGGCAATTGGTGCTGATGATGCTATTAGAGTAAATACTGAAGCAACTGATGGTTTTTTTGTTGCTAAACAATTAGCAGAAATCGCTAAAAATGGTAGTTATAATTTGATTCTTGCAGGAAAAGAATCTAGTGATTATAATGGGGGTATGGTTCCGGGTATGTTAGCATCTATCTTAGATTTCAATTTTATAAATGCTTGCATCTCTCTAGAAGTTGACGGGACAAATGTTACTGCTTCTAGAGAAATTGATGGTGGTAAAGAAACTTTAAATTGTAGCTTACCATTAGTAATAGGAGGTCAAAAAGGAGTAGTTGAAGAAAAAGATTTACGTATTCCGAACATGAGAGGAATCATGATGGCGCGTAAAAAACCTTTAACAGTTGTAGAGCCGGTTTCATTTGATGCTACTACCTCTTCAACAAGTTTTGAAAAACCAGCAGCAAAAGGTGCCGTAAAATTAATTGATGCTAGTAATGTTGGTGAGTTGGTTGATTTGCTTCATAATGAAGCCAAAGTAATTTAAAAAATGACTTTAGACTTTATGACCTAAGACTTATGACTCATTGTTAATGTGAACTTAAGTTTAGTTTTAAAGTAAAAAGTCTAAAAAAAATATTAATTAACTAATTAACAGAATGCGTCATACGTCATGGGTCAATTAGTCTAAAAGTCTTAAAAAATATGTCTGTTTTAGTATTTGCAGAATCTTCTGAAGGAAAATTTAAAAAAATTGCGTTTGAAGCTACTTCATACGGAAAAAAAATTGCCGAACAATTAAATACCACCGTTGTGGTATTGACCATTAATGCTGATGATACGTCTGAATTATCAAATTATGGAGCCGAAAAAGTTATAAAAGTAACTGATGATAGTCTAAAATCATTTAGTGCTAAAGCGTATGCTAGTGTTATTAAACAAGTAGTTGAAAAAGAAAATGCTGATATTGTGATTATTGACTCTAGTGTAAATGGTCTATATTTAGCACCATTAGTTGCCGTGAACTTAGATGCAGGATATGCTTCTAATGTTGTAGCGGCGCCTAGTTCTACTAATCCATTTACAGTAAAACGTAAGGCTTTCTCAAACAAAGCATTTAACAATACCGAAATAAAAACAGATAAAAAAATAATTGGTTTGGCTAAAAATTCTTTCGGATTGGTAGAAAATAATACCAGTGCTATAGAAGAATCTTTTTCACCTGCTTTAAAAGATACTGATTTTGGGGTTAAAGCCACTTCAGTTGATAAAGCTACCGGCACAGTCACTATAGCAGATGCTGATATTGTTGTATCGGGCGGTCGTGGTTTAAAAGGTCCTGAAAACTGGGGAATGATTGAAGAATTAGCTGAGGTTTTAGGTGCGGCTACCGCATGTTCAAAGCCAGTTTCTGATTTAGGATGGAGACCACATGATGAGCATGTTGGTCAAACGGGTAAGCCTGTAGCTTCTAACTTATATATTGCCATTGGTATTTCAGGAGCCATTCAGCATTTAGCTGGTATCAATTCATCTAAAGTAAAAGTTGTTATCAATACTGACCCTGAAGCTCCATTTTTTAAGGCTGCAGACTATGGTATTGTAGGTGATGCTTTTGAGGTTGTACCACAATTAATTGAAAAGTTAAAAGAATTTAAAGCTCAAAACGCATAATTTTACTAAATTGTGCCTTGAAAGGCTGTTTAATCAATTGAGCAAATAAGCCCTTTGATTAAACAGTTTTTTTTTCGCGAGTAGCGAAAGATAATGTTTAGGTAGGTTAATACTTTTATACGCTTGCGCTAAAAAAAGTTCAAGACTTACCTTTTGATTTAATAGTATTTATTATTTATGAGTTTAGTCCGACTTAATATAAAAGGTATTTCTTACAGCCAAACGCAAAGTGGTGCTTATGCATTGGTTTTAAGTGAAGTAGATGGTGAACGCACCTTGCCAATTATCATTGGAGCTTTTGAAGCACAATCAATTGCTATTGCCTTAGAGAAAGAAATAAAACCTCCAAGACCACTAACACATGACTTGTTCAAGACTTTTTCTGATAGATTTAACATCATTGTTAAACAAGTAATTATTCATAAACTAGTTGATGGTGTCTTTTACTCAAGTTTAATTTGTGAGCGCGATAAGATTGAAGAGATCATTGATGCTAGAACTTCTGATGCCATTGCATTAGCTACTCGCTTTAATGCACCTATCTTTACCTACGAAAATATCTTAGACAAAGCAGGTATTTTCTTAAAGATTAAAGAAGAGCCTAAATTAACACAAGCAAAAATTGAAGTTGAAGAGTTAACTTCTGATATTATGCAAGACCTTTCATTTAGTGAAACTACATTACAAGATTTAAATAATCAATTAAATGAAGCGGTAAACAATGAAGATTATGAATTAGCTGCCAAATTGCGAGATGAAATTTCTAAAAGACAAAAATAATAACCCACCTACTTATGCGAAAATTATTGTTAGTTGCTTTTGCTGTATTTAGTCTACATTTTACAAGTATTGCTCAGGAAACAGAAAAAGATCAGCAAGTTGAAACCTCTCAAATTCAACAAACAGAAAATGTTAAACCTATTAATGACTCTACCTTAGTTCTTGATAAAGAAATAGAGCCTCAAGAATCTAAAATAGCTGTAACAAACACAACCGATAAAACAACGACAATAGTTCCTAGTGAAGGGTTTTCAGTAAATTCTTTATGGAGAGGAGTTCTTGGAATGATAACTTTACTATTTATAGCATTTTTATTTAGCAGTAACAAAAAAGCAATTAATTGGAAAACAGTTGGTTTCGGACTTGCGATTCAGTTGCTAATTGCTATTGGTGTATTAAAAGTTCCTTTTATTCAAAAAGGATTTGATTTTGTAGGTCAAATTTTTGTAAATATTTTAGATTATACCCGAGCCGGAAGTAAATTTTTATTTGAAGGTTTAGTGGTAGATATGGATACTTTTGGATTTATTTTTGCATTTCAAGTATTACCTACAATTATTTTCTTTTCAGCTTTAACGTCTGTACTATTCTATTTAGGAATTATTCAAAAAGTAGTAAAGGTAATGGCTTTATTACTTACAAAAGTATTAGGTATATCAGGAGCAGAAAGTTTATCAGTTGCGGGAAATATTTTTCTTGGTCAAACCGAAGCTCCCTTACTCATTAAGGCTTATTTAGAAAAGATGAACAAATCTGAAATGCTACTGGTGATGATAGGCGGAATGGCAACCGTAGCAGGTGCAGTCTTAGCGGCCTATATTGGGTTTTTAGGAGGTGATGATCCTGCTTTACGATTGGTATATGCCAAACATTTATTGGCAGCATCTGTTATGGCTGCACCTGGTGCTATTGTAATTTCTAAAATATTATATCCGCAAACAGAAACCGTAAATACAGATGTAAGTGTATCTTCAGAAAAAATTGGTTCGAATGTCTTAGATGCAATTGCTAACGGCACAACAGAAGGCCTTAAACTTGCGGTTAATGTTGGTGCAATGCTGTTAGTTTTTGTAGCATTAATTGCTATGGTAAACGGTATATTTGGCTGGATAGGAGACTTTACTTCTTTAAATAATTGGATAGCAGCAAATACACCTTATCCTAAATTATCGTTAGAAGCTATTCTTGGAACTATTTTTGCTCCCTTAATGTGGTTAATTGGTGTTGCCAAAGAAGATATGATGTTAATGGGTCAATTGTTAGGAATAAAATTAGCCGCCAGTGAATTTGTTGGATATATTCAATTAGCTGACTTAAAAAATGTAGCTAATGCCACACATTTAACTTATAATAAGTCAATTATTATGGCAACCTATATGCTGTGTGGATTTGCAAATTTTGCTTCAATTGGTATTCAAATAGGAGGTATCGGTTCATTAGCTCCTGAACAACGAAAAGTACTATCCAAATTTGGTATGAAAGCACTATTAGGCGGTTCATTAGCTTCATTGATTTCTGCTACTATCGCAGGGATGATTTTAGGTTAAACCCTCTCTCCCAAACCTCTCTCCAAAGAAAAGAGGACTTTATTTTATAAGTTAATAACCTATTAATAAATATAAATTTTCTTTCTCTCTGAGTGAGAAGCTTTTTTTATTTTTGTTTCTAGATATAAAATAAGTTAATCATTAAATTAAACCCCTTCCCTTTGGGAAGGTTAGGATGGGATGAAACAATATTTAGATTTAGTAAAACACGTTTTAAAAAACGGAAACGAAAAAGAAGATAGAACCGGTACAGGTACTAAAAGTGTATTCGGCTATCAAATGCGATTTGATTTGAGTGAAGGTTTCCCAATGGTAACCACAAAAAAGTTACATTTAAAATCTATCATTTATGAATTACTTTGGTTTATAAAAGGTGATACCAACATCAATTATTTACAAGAAAATGGCGTACGTATCTGGAACGATTGGGCTGACGAAAAAGGCGATTTAGGCCCGGTATACGGACATCAATGGCGCAACTGGAATAGTGATGAAATTGATCAATTAACTGATGTAATTGAAACCTTGAAAAACAATCCTGACAGTAGAAGAATGTTAATTTCTGCTTGGAATCCTTCAGTATTACCAGACACTTCTATTTCATTTAGTGAAAATGTTGCCAATGGTAAAGCGGCATTACCTCCATGTCATGCATTTTTCCAATTTTATGTAGCCGATGGTAAACTCTCATGTCAATTGTACCAACGAAGTGCAGATATTTTTTTGGGGGTACCTTTTAATATTGCTTCGTATGCATTATTTACCATGATGATGGCACAAGTTTGCGGGTATGAAGTAGGCGATTTTATACATACTTTTGGTGATGCTCATATTTATAACAATCATAAAGAGCAATTTGAATTACAATTATCAAGAGAGCTGAGACCTTTACCTAAAATGATTTTGAATCCTGAAATAAAAAACATTACTGATTTTACATTTGAAGATTTTCAATTAGTAGATTATAATCCGCACTCTCATATTAAAGGAATAGTTGCTGTTTAAGCAACGATTAATTTAGTTTTATCTCAAATAACTTTGATATTAGTTATTAAGGTTATAATTTAGTGTCGTAATTAGGCTAAACAATAAAAAAATGCAAAAAGAAGAGTTAAAAAACAATATAATTGAAAGAATCAATCAAATTGATGACCACAATAAATTAACCGCTATTCAAACTATATTGAATACATTAGAAAATGAACAATTGAGTTTAGACGATATTAATGACGCTTTAGAAACTGAAGACTTTTCAGGGTATATCAAAGAGTGGTTAAAGGATATGTAATATATTAAACTAAACTTTTCAACTAATCATACATTAATTTGGAGTCTAACGAGCAACATAAACTTTATGAAAAAGCACGCAAACGTGTCAAACAAAAAAAACGTTTGTATTATCACTTTGTACTCTTTTTAGTAGGCTCAGTATTTTTAATAGTACTGAATTTAGCCTTTAATGTCGGTGAACAATTTGGTGAATGGTTTAAGTATGCTATTGCTTTATGGTTATTTGTATGGATACTCCACTTTATAAATATATTTATTACCAAACGCTTTTTTGGTAAAGATTGGGAGCGCATAGAAACCGAAAAACTAATTGAAAAGCATCTTGATAAATCTGAAGATCTAGAAAGAAAACTTATCAAAAAAGGTGTTATAACTCCTAATGATAAATTACCTGAATCCCAAAAAAAAAGCCTAGATCTATGATTACTATTATTGCTGCAATTGGCAAGAATAGAGAACTTGGCAAAGACAATAATCTAATCTGGCACTTACCCAATGATTTAAAACGTTTTAAAAAAGTAACCTCTGGTCATGATGTAATTATGGGAAGAAAAACTTATGAATCATTAGGAAAACCTCTACCAAATCGTAGAAATATTATCATCTCTAGAAATAATAACTTTCAAGTAACTGGCTGTATTATTGTTAAATCTTTAGATGATGCGTTGAAAGCCTGTAATGACCCTAATCCGTTTATTTTAGGAGGTGCTCAAATCTACAGTCAAGCTATTAAAATTGCTGATATGTTAGATCTTACATTAGTAGATGCTGTGTTAGAAGCTGATGTTTTTTTTCCTGAAATAGACTTGACTATTTGGAAAGAAACTGCTCGTCAAGATTTTAATGCTGACGAAAAACATCAGTATGGATATAGTTTTGTTACTTATTTGAGAAAATAAAAAAAGAGGTTTAGCGAGTTATTGATAAATAATCGACATGTAATTATTTTGCATCACTGCTCCAAAAGCTTCGGAATTACTTTTTAGTAAAATGACTTGTGCTGAGCGTAGTCGAAGTATGGCAGTCTTATATTAAAAACAGATTGCCACAGTCGTACCTCCTTCGCAAAGACATTTTATTACATCAAACTTATTTAATCTCAATCACAAAAGGCATTCTTGCTTGTATACCTTTTAATTCAGAAAATTGTTTTATATTTTTGTAAATGGTATAGTATTCAAGTCCTAATTCTTCTTTCAATAAGCTTTCTTTAGTAGCTTTTGTAAATGAAAAAGGTTTAAATGCATCTTTAAAATCATTTTTAAAACGTGGATAATTGGTTATTCTATAATCAGTAACTTCAGCTAATTCAGCAGCAACTTCAATTGCGTCTTCTAAACTACCTAATTGATCAACCAATCCGTTTTCTAATGCTTCAATGCCTGTCCAAACTCTACCTTGAGCAATACTATCAACTTGTGCAAATGTCATATTTCGTCCTTTAGAAACCCTATTGACAAAAGTTTCATATACATTTTCTATACTTTCTTTAACTACATTATAAAAATCATCAGATAAAGGTTCAAAAGCGCTATATCCTAAAGATTGTTTATTTGTACCTACCTGTTCAGCATTTATACCCATTCTATCAGCTAATTCGCTAACATTAGGTATCATCCCGAAAACACCAATTGAACCTGTAATAGTAGTTGGCTCAGCAATTATTTTATCTGCATTACATGCGATATAATATCCACCAGAAGCAGCTAAATTACCCATAGAAACTACCAAAGGTTTTTCTTTTTTCGTAATCTCTAACTCTCTCCAGATTAAATCGGAAGCTAATGCACTTCCACCAGGAGAATTTACACGTAATACAATAGCTTTAATCTTATCATCTTTTCTGATTTTTTTTAATGATTCTATAATTTTTTCTTGACCTATATAGTCTTCATCCCCTTCTCCATATCTTATTTCTCCTTGGGCAAATATAATTGCTATTTTATCAGAAGCGGTTGATTTAATTCTTCCTTTACCAGTAGCAATATAGTCTTCTAATGTAATTGTATTCAATTCATCATCAGTATCAATTGAAACTAATGTTTTTAGTTTATTTTCATATTCGTCATGAAATAATTTACCATCAATCATATTATTTTCAATTGCCAATTCAGGGTTTCTTGCTAATAAATCATCTGCAATTGTATTCAATTCATCCGTAGTTTTATTTCTGCTAGCCGCTATATCTGTAATTAACTTTGTCCAAATTGAATTTAAGAATGAGGTAATCTGTTCTTTATTGGCGTCGCTCATTTTATTGGTTAAAAATGGTTCGACCGCACTTTTGTATTTACCATGTTTAATAACTTCCATCTTAATACCATACTTATCTTCAAAATCTTTAAAGTATAATATTTCGGTTGCTAATCCTTTAAAATCAACTTCTCCAACAGGATTGATAAAAATAGAATCGGCTACTGAACTTAAGTAATAATTTTTTTGAACATAAAAATCAGCATAAGCCAAGATAAATTTACCCGATTTTTTAAACTCTGACAATTTATCTCTAATTGCTTGTGTTTGTGCAATGCCTCCATTAATAAATAAGGTATTGATACTAATTCCTTTAATATCGTCATCAGTTTTAGCATTTTCTATAGCATTGATAATTTGATTGAGTCCTAATTTTTCATTACCCATTTCAAAAAATGCTTCTAACGGATCAGAACTTTTTGGCACATAATCTTTAATGGGTCTTTCAAGTTTTAATTCTAATACTGAATTACTTTTCAATGTTACTTTACCATCATCACCAAATGCTGAAGCTGAAGCTGAAGCAAATATCATAAGAAACACAAACATAATTCCCATTGCAATAAAAACTCCTAATATAGCTGCTAATAATTCTCTTAAAAACTTCATTTAATTTTATTATAGTTATTTAATTAATAAGTCTTCTTTATTCTATTAAAGTTACATATTATACCCATTTAACCATAAAACTAGTCATATAAATTGTTCTTTTTTTACTTATATTTTGTTAAAAAAAGAAACTATAATTAATACTATACTTTGTTTTTTTGCCTCATCTAAGCAAAAAATAATTCAATTTATTAATGACAAATTTTATAATTAAATTGGTATTAAATCTTAAAATGTTCATAATTTGAAGTGCAAATATAAACTTTTATCTGTTGGTTTTAGTTTCTTTGCAATCATTCAATGAAGATTTTACAAACCACATATTTATCACTTGGCACTAACTTAGGTAACAAGCTTGAAAATTTACAACAAGCGGTCAATTTAATTGCGCAAAATACGGGTAGCATTATTAAAATATCATCAATCTATAAAACCAAATCTTGGGGATTTAAAAGTGATGATTTTTTCAATATCTGTATTGAAGTTACTACCAATTTGAGTCCTTTGGATTTATTAGATACCGTCTTACGTATTGAGAAGAAATTGGGTAGAATAAGGGACACCACAAATGATTATAAAGCACGTATTATTGATATTGATGTGTTACTTTTTAATGATGAAGTTATTTTTCACAATAACTTAAAAGT
>CAZHYX010000020.1:0-4992 GCA_964536675.1 uncultured Flavobacteriaceae bacterium | reverse complement strand
CCCACCCAAGAATGTTAGAACGTAAATTTGTACTAGTTCCATTATCTGAAATTGCTCCAAACACAAAACATCCTATAATAGAAAAAACAATTTTAAGTTGTTTACAGAATTGTAAAGATAACGATGAAATTGAAAAACTTGATTTACAATTAAAAAGACCAGTTTCCTTGGTAGAAAAATATAATTATATTGCTATTGAAGGTAATATTGGAGCCGGTAAAACCACACTGGCTAAAATGATTGGTGATGAATTTAATGCCAAACTGGTATTAGAGCGTTTTGCTGACAATCCGTTTTTACCAAAATATTATGATGATATGGAACGTTTTGCATTTCCGTTAGAAATGAGTTTTTTAGCTGACAGATATCAACAACTAACTGATGATTTAGCACAATTTGATTTGTTTAAAAATTTTATAGTTTCAGATTATTATATTTTCAAATCTTTAATATTTGCTCAAATATCTCTAGCAAAAGAGGAGTATACTTTATATAGACGTATGTTTGATATTATGTATAGAGAAATTACCAAGCCTGATCTATATATTTATTTATATCAAAATACTGAACGTTTATTAGATAATATTAAAAATCGTGGTAGAGATTATGAGCAAAAAATTGCTCCTGATTATTTAGAAAAAATCCATCAAGGGTATTCAAATTTTATTAAAACAGAACCTAATTTAAACACGTTGATTATAGATATTTCTGAGTATGATTTTGTGAATACTAATGAAGATTATACTAAGGTTATTAAACTTATTAATGATTATAGTTTTTCTGATTAGTGTATACATTACGTCATTGCCACATTATCCGCTTAAAGCGGATAATGTGGCAATCTTTTCGAATTAAGTAAGCCCTTTATTAAAGTTTTTATTTTTTTATAGTCAGTTTTAATATCTTAGAAAGAGATTGCCGCGTCTTAAAAAAAGACTCGCAATGACGTTCAGAAGTTTACTTTTTTAACAAGTCTAACTTTTCAGCAAAATAATCACAAAAATCGCGCATCGTTGCTGTCATTTTTTCATCGTTTGTAGCTTTATAAAAAGTATCAGACATTGAAAGTAATGTTTGGTGAAAAAACTGTTTCATCTCATCTAAAGGCATGTCTTTTGTCCATAAATCCATTTTTAAGGTTTCCTTCTTTTTACCATCCCAAACTGATATTAAAAAAGCCTTGGTTTCTTCATTAGAAATACCGCCATCCTTAGCATCCCATGTTAGTTTTTCAGGTATTTTGTTTTCGTCTAGTTCAACAGTAAATTTTATTTCAGAAGTATGTTTTTGCATTGAGTTTTTTTAGAATTAATTTATGAGGTCTCGCCTTTAGTTTATCTTGAGCGAAGACGAAAGGCTCTACCTAACAATCAGTAATTATTTTGTCGGTTTATATTTAGATTTTTTAAAAATTTCTTCATTATTGATTTTTAACATTTCTTGTAATGTTATATTATTATTTTGCATATATGCCCTTACAATCTGCCAACCAAACCACACACCTATCCTACCTGGAGTTTCATTGTCATTAGCTTGATAAAATTTAGAGAATGGTGCTGTACTAATAAACCTTCTTGAAAGCTCAGGGTCAGAACTAAACAATAACTTATTCTGTATAAAGTACTTCCAAACATCTTGATCATTAAATTCAGCCCAATCTATTTGTTCTTGCGTATAACCCATTTTTTCAGCATCAGAAAGATTGGGTAAATAAGCATCTAACATATACATCTTTTTACCTTCTTGTATAATTTTTGAAATAAATGTTCTGTCAGAAGATAATGGAATTTGTACATCAACAAACGCCTTTGCTACATCAACAATTAAATGGTCTTCGGTAAAATTATTCTTTATATAACCGGGAAAGTCTTCATAGATATTACTATCTTTCCCTAGATACATATCTAGAGAAATTAATAATAAACTATCAGCATATATAACTCTACTTTCATAGTCAACATTGGTCAATAAAGTAATTACCTTTGGTGGGTTGAAATTCGGATAATAATAATTGATATGCTTAAATAAATATGTTAATTGCTCTTTCTCATCATTAAAATTATTATACAACTTTTGAGTTTCTATGAACAATTCTTGTTCGTCTTTATTTTGCATCTTGTTTATCCATACACTATCTAGATTCTGTACTGGAAATAAATAAGGATAGCTATCTTTTAATTCAGATAACTTAGAAATATCACTGGTATAAAATTCTTTGTCAAAACGTTTAACTATAGTATTTACTTCAATATCAGAAACATCAACATCTAATTTATTCTCTTTTTCACAACTAATTAATGAGATAAATATTAGTAAAAAAATAATGTATTTATACATTAGGGTAAAAGTTTTATGATTTTTAGTACTTTCGCTTAACATCATTTCCAAACAACAAAACTACTAAATTGTTTCAGAATGCAGACCGAAAACATAACAAAACATATTATTGATTGGTTAAAAAATTACGCAATGAATGCTGGTGTAAAAGGATTTGTAATAGGCATTTCTGGCGGCATAGATTCAGCTGTTTCCTCAACACTTTGCGCAGAAACCGGCTTTCCTGTTTTATGCTTAGAAATGCCTATACATCAAGGCGAAAATCAGGTTAATAGGGCACAAGAGCATATTACACAATTAAAAGAACGTTATGGAAATATAAGCTCTATAAACATCAATTTAACAACTGTTTTTGAAGAGTTTAAAAATATTGTTCCAGATTCAGAATCTACTAATGTTGATCTGTCTTTGGCAAACACCAGAGCCAGATTACGAATGACTACCTTATATTACTTTGCAGGAATACATAATTATTTAGTTTGCGGTACCGGTAATAAGGTAGAGGATTTTGGTGTCGGTTTTTTTACTAAGTATGGTGATGGAGGTGTTGATTTGAGTCCCATTGCTGATCTCATGAAATCTGAAGTATATAAAGTGGGTACCTATCTAAAAGTACCTGAATCTATATTAGTAGCAAAACCAACTGATGGACTATTTGGTGATTCAAGAACCGATGAAGACCAAATTGGTGCGAGTTATGATGAATTGGAGTGGGCAATGTTAATGACTGACCAAGGCAAAACTGTTGCTGATTTTGATGGAAGAACAAAACGTGTGTTTGAAATTTATACACAACGACATAGTGCTAATAAACATAAAATGGTAGCAATACCTGTTTGTGATATCCCTAAGAGGTTGAAGAGTTAAACTTCAAATATTACAACTTCAGCTCTAGCCCCAAAACGGATAGGTAAAATACTTGTACCAATACCCTTAGATACATATAAAATAGGTTCTTTTTCTTTATACCAACCACTTAAATAGTTTCCACTACCTTGAGGTTTAAATGGAGCATAGCCCAGTATATTTATTTGACCACCATGAGTATGACCTGAAAGTACCAAATCAATTTTTAAATTATCTTTCTCTGCTTCAATAACATCTCTATGTTCTGGACAATGTGTTAATACAATATTGGTTCCACTTGACATTAAATTATTGATTGTTTTTTTATAATCTGCATTTCCGCCAACAAAATCATCAATACCAATTATTGAAACTGTTCTTCCATTAACATCTATTTGTTCTGATTCGTTTATGAGTAATTGACAATTATGAGATATATACAATTCTTTGAGTTTAACTAAATCAACATGACCCCAATATTCCCAGTTGCCTAAAATTGCAAATTTTTTAATGTCTTTATTGATTAATTTTAAGAAAGTATCTAATAAATCTAAATTTTGACCATCATCAATAGCATCTCCGGTTATAAAAACTAAATCAGGATTTAGTTTGTTTATTTTTTCTGCAATTGATTTATGAGTATTATTAACACTTTTAAGATGTAAATCAGAAAGCTGTACGGCTGTTATTTTCCTATCTTTTCTATTAGAAATATCAAATTTATTCCATTTAACTATAGCCTTTTCAAACCAAAAAATATCCAACAAAAAGATACTAATTGAAGCTAATATACTTCGTTTAATAAATTTTCTTCTGGATATTATTGTCATACTATTTTTGAAATAATTCAATGCTCTTTAGTCCAAAAATCAACTACTTCATTTTTATTATTGAGTTGTATTTCTAAAAAAATAGGATCTATCATAGACCAACCAATGGGGTATGTAAGCATTGGAGCCGATTGATAGTTTTTTTTGTACCATTTATTTGATAATTCTCTATATTCTTTTATCTTTTCTTTAGACATATTACTAGTATTTTGAACCAATAAAGAATCAGGAAGTTTTACTCCTTTGGGTAAAAAAGCACCAATAGTATCACTATAAGGCTCTCCAAGTAATTTTAATACTTCTTCTTTTTTCATTCCAGTCTTTAAAAAATTGTGCATTAAATCATTTACCATGTTCGCTCTAGGATTTTTTGTGTCCAAAAAATCATTATTTTTCAGCCAAACTTCTTTATCAAAATTTGTTTGACAAGAAGACACTAAACTTATTGTTGATAATAACAAGGTAAAAAAAAGATATTTTTTCATAATTATTATTGATTTGTTGGCACTCTTTGTGTTGTTCCTGGGATAATTCCACCATTAGCATCTGTTGGTGAAAGATATTCTAAAACTCCATCAAATACGGCTTGGATAATAGCAAATTCTATAATATGATTAGAAGTAGAATTATTATAATTTACACCTATTAATCTACCCTGATTATTATTAAATAAGTCCATTTGGCTATCAATTCCGGTTTCTTCCCATTCATGTGCATTAGTAAATATAATGGTCATTATTAGTCCAATATCACGAGTATCAATTGCATTCCAAAATGCATGTCTGAATGCATCTGACTTTCCATTATTTAAAGAGACATTAGCGCTAATTTCATTAAATGTATCAACTAATGCAATTCTAGAGTTTGTAATATGCTTATTTACGTACTTAGGAAACATAGAAAATATTAATATTTCTCCGTATTATACCAATTTAATTATTAAACGCCGTATTAAAATTATTTAAATAATGATAATTTT